>JAZDKD010000195.1:0-2050 GCA_043803345.1 Pseudomonadota bacterium | reverse complement strand
ACAGGTTTGGCTATCGTCTGTCCAATTACAAACACTGATCGCGGGTTCCCCTTTCACATACCTATTCCGGAAGACAGTAAGTTAACAGGCTTCATTATGGTCGAACAAGTCAAATCGGTCGACTTTCTGTCCCGGCGTGCTAAACGGATAGAACGAAGTAACAACCTGCTGCTATCAGAAGTGCTTTCCATTTTAGATGCATGTATCTATTGACCGGCCAACCGGAAAATCCGGCAGACCCAAAAAGCAGGGCCGGTGATTAAGCTGTTAGGAAAACTTTAACACAAAAACCTAAGAACTGTACGGCGTTAATAACGCTTCGGGTAACCTGACCGAGCCAATGACCTTCACGCGTAGCGACGCCGAGCTTCCCACGGTCAGGTTGACCCGATTGTTGTCAAATTTTCATTTTCTTCATCTGCTCAGCAAATACAGATTGGTATTCCTGCGCTGATTCCATCAACCAATTGAAGCTCTTCTCCCAATTTTCGTTTTTTCCTACGTCAATTCCATTAACCGTCCGGACTCGACTTGCCTTTTTCCCCTCAAGTTCCATCCATTCAAGTTCGTGCGCTGGTAGTTTGGCCTCAATGGCTTCTTTGCTGTCATGGAGAAGTTTGAACAGTGGCTTAGAGTCAGGAATATAAAACTCACAGCGGATTTGCTCATCCCTAACATCCTTTACAATCCAAATTACAATCTCAGCATCAAATCCAGAGGCATAAGTAATAATCTTGCCAAGGTGGTCATGATTCGTTGTTTCAAGCTGGTTTTCAATTACGATTTTACGACCCGTGTTTTCCTCTTCGGCAAGGATATCCACAGAAAACTTGCCTACACTGGCTTCAGTCTGTACGAGGGTGATGTCAATACCAATTTCCTCACTAAGAAGTTGGAGATTTTCGTCTTGGGCAAGCCAGTTCGTAAAATCTGTCGCCTCGTGTTGCCACTCCTCGCGAAGGTCAACTTTCTTTAGTTTCGATAAAAGCCATGAATCCCTCTCATGATTGACATTTATTATCAGGTCAATTTTCTCTGATAACCTGAAGGTCACACGTAAGTCGAAAAAAGGCTATTATCAGGTATACTTATATTGAATCACAAATCAATTTCAATCCTATCTGCATTCAACCTTTTAATTGTCCTATCAGCATTTCCAATGATTGTAAATATATTTCAGAGAAGAAAGGCAGGTGAACCCCCGCCCTGGAAAAGGTTTTCCGAGGCGGGGGTGGACGGGAGTGTTATTTATATTTATCTTTGATGAAAGCCAAAGACTCATCAATGGCTTTCAGGGTCAGGTCGAGATCTTTCTGGGTGTGGCGGTAACTGATATAGCCGTGGTGGAAGGGCGTGAAGAAAAAGCCTTGCGGATCAGCTCGGTGTAGAAATCCGTGCGTTTGGCTTTGTAGGCGCCGGTGTCATCGGCCTTAAAGGTGATGTAGAACATGGGCGGGATGCCGGTGAGTTCGGCGCCCACATCGTGTTTGTCGATGAGGGCCTGGATAGCGTCCATGAAGCTTTTTCCTTTTTCCCAGATGTTTTCGAGAACCTTGTCCCGCTCCAGGATTTCAATGGTCTTCAAGGCCGCCACAAAAGATTCACTGTTGGGAAAAAAGGTGGACGAGATGAAGAGCTTGCTTGCTGCGGCCATCATGATCTCTTTTTTGCCTGTGACCACCGATATGGGATAGCCGTTGGCAATGGCTTTACCAAGGACCGTCAGGTCCGGGGTCACGCCGTAATATTTCTGGGCCCCGCCCATAGAGACCCGGAACCCGGTCCGGATTTCGTCATAAACGAGAACAGCACCGTGTTTGTGGGCCAGGGTTTTTACGCTTTCCAGGAAGCCCGGCAGCGGGGTCTGCATTTTCTGGTGGTTGGGATGGCCGAAGGGCGTCATGATGATGGCAGCGGTGTCGCTGCCATGGGTGGCCATGAGTTCTTCCAGCTGGGTCAGGTTGTTGTACTGGAATTCATACACATCTTCAAAGAATTTTTTCGGGATGCCGCCCTTCATTTCCACGCACCAGTCATGCCGGCCGTGGTA
>JAZDKD010000194.1:0-5081 GCA_043803345.1 Pseudomonadota bacterium | reverse complement strand
GGGGGACAAAAGAAAAGCCCTCGACGTTATGATAGAAATACTGAAAACCTATCAAGAACAGCCAATAATCTCGAGAGTTGAACGTAAAATGATTAATAATTTTGTTGACGCTTCCAGATTTGAAATTGATGTTGATAAAAGCAACTTTGATTATGTCTATTTGTCGGAGGATCTGATAAAACTGAAAGGAAACCGATATCATAGAAAAAAAAATCATCTCAACAGATTCAAAAAGACCTGGGATTTTGAATTTCGTAGCATGAATGATGTGGTGATTGATGAAGTTCTCCGACTGCAGGAAGACTGGTGTGAGTTTAAAGAATGTGACGATAATCAAGATCTCTTTCATGAAGATCAGGCCATCTACGAAGCTCTCAAAAATTACAGGCAGCTAAAATTTAAAGGAGGGGTGATTCTGATAGACGGAAAGGTTGAAGCATTCTCTTTTGGTGAGAAACTCAACCCCGAAACGGCGGTAATTCATGTAGAAAAGGCAAATCCCGAAATTCAGGGTTTGTATACCGCCATAAATCAAATGTTCGCGTCCGATTCATGGTCCGATGTTAAGTACATCAATCGTGAACAGGATTTAGGGCTTGAGGGGCTGAGGAAAGCAAAAGAATCCTATTATCCGGTTCACATGGTAGAAAAATACGTGTTGAAAGAAAAAAGCTAGGACACTCGTATGGTGAGCCGCAAAATTAAGCAAATATAGTCTAATCGTTTCAGGTCCTATTTGGTTTCCCTCGATTTTATAACTTCCAAAGTTCGGGTAAGAGTATTCTTTAGTTCTTCAGCCTGTTCCACGGTCATGTAAATGTGACGTTCGTAAAGTTCCGCCATTGTTTGTTCTCCCTGTTGATTGTTGGCGGGAACATATCTTCCAAAAATCAGCGAAATATCTTTGGGAGTGGTGGCCACCATGGCGCAGTTGCTATAATAGATGGCCATTTGCCTGGACATAATCCTGGGGAGTTGTCCCGGTTGTTCCGCCGGAGCTATTTTGCTGGATTCCTCTTCGACATTAGCCATGTGGTAGTCCTCCAAGAATATTCTGTTAGATTATATCGATCTGGAACAAGTTATCAGGTTCAAGACATGGCTGAATCGAGAGCGTAAGCCATCCTTAAATCTAGGCTAAGCATCCCAATATAAAATTGTCGTGATGTCTGAAGAATAAAAAAGTTTTTTAGCATAGATCATTCTAATTGATTAGGCTTTCTTTTACTAAAGAAAAAGTTGGCAGCGGTAATTTTATTTTATTTGAACAATTCAGATTATCGTAATCGCCTCGGGAGTGATGTGAATCCATATTTCACTACCAATTCTCAGTTCTTTACAGTCTTGGCGGAATTCGCAATGCAACTCAAAGGACTCGCCAGCTAGAACCCCGAGCTTGATGCGATTTTTCGATAAGCTTAATGAAATTATCTTTCCTTTGAAGACATTGGTCAGACCTTTAAATTCTTCATTGGTGGTAAATGAAATCTTTCGCGGATCTATTAGTATAAATGATCCGCTTTGGACAGTGTTGGAAACATGGAACCTGATAGCGCCTGAATCGAAAATGGCTCCAGCTTCCAGGATCTGCCCTCTGAAAAGGTTAAATGGAGCGACCGGGATGACGTGTCCTTCAAAGATGTGGATAACAGTGTTCGCGAATTCCTCTGCAAGCGTCAGATCATGGGTAGTGAAAATTACTGTTTTTCTCTCACGGCGGTTAAGATCAACTATGAGTTGTTCGGTTCTCTTGACACTTTCAGTATCCAGGTGATTTGCCGGTTCATCGAACAGGAAGACTTCGGGGTTTAACGCAAGCGTCCTGGCCAGGGCAGCCCTTTGAGCTTCTCCGCCCGAAAGCGTCCCCGGCCAACGGTCTTCAAACCCCTCCATTCCAACTCTAGACAGGGCTTCCTTTGCAATTTTCTTCATCAAATGTTTGGGAAATTTTCTCAATTTGAGACCGACCATTACGTTCTCCAAGACTGTGGCCTTGAAAAGATAAGGGTTTTGAGGTAGTAGCCCTATCCTCCTACGAAAAGTTATAGCCTCTGAATCCTGAAAATCATGGCCCAGCAGCGAAATAGAGCCCTGTTGCGGAGTCAGAATGAAGGCCAGCAAATGCAGAAAAGTAGTTTTGCCGGAACCGTTCGGACCTACCAGAGCGACAACATCTCCTGCGGCGATGTCTAAAGTGTCAATCAAAAGATCTGGCTTGTCAGAGTAAGAAAACACGAGATCCCTTACGGAATAGGCGGAAGGTGTCATTGCTTTCCTCTCTGAACAAAGAAAATCATCCCATTAATAACAAACGCGACGCACATCAGCACAAAACCCAGGGCCAATCCCAATTCAAATTCGCCCTTTGAAGTTTCCAGCGCTATGGCGGTGGTCATAGTTCTTGTAAAGCCTTTGATGTTTCCACCCAACATCATTGCGATTCCGACTTCCGATACGACGCGACCAAAAGCAATCACTACCGCTGCCATTACGGCAAAGCGAGCTTCCGTGATCGTTAACAGGAATTGCTGAAAAGGCGTCGCCCCCAACAGCTTGCAGTTTAGCGCAACGCGGCTGTCCAGATTCTGAATTGCCGCAACCGTAAGGTTAGCGCATATTGGCGCCGCCAGGATAAAAAGACCCAACGTGATTCCAGTGGGTGTAAACAGTAACCCCAGGTCTCCCAGAGGGCCCATCCTACTCAGAATGACGTAACATAGAAGTCCGATAACGACTGTGGGAAGAGCCATAGAAGTATTAAGAAGAAGAATAAGCCCAGGTCTACCTCTAAACTTCTTGAGCGCCACAATTGCTCCAAGCGGAATACCTACTAAAGATGAAAGGGTTGTAGACCAAAAAGATATATATATAGACGTCCAGACGATTTGATAAACTTCTGGGTCCAGGTTAAAAACAAGGAGGAATGCTTTGTAGATTGAGTCTGAGAGAAAATGCAATCGCCAATTCCTTTCGAACCCATACATAAACAAAGAACAAGGAATTCACTTTCCTTGTTCTTTGTATCGTCTCAGAAATTAACTCTTAAAAATTCTTCTAACGGAGGATAAACTGTACAGTCCAATTGCTATCGCCGACCTAGTTAGTGCTTGGCGTCCGGGAAAAAGAGCTGCTTCCCTTCAAGTTTATAATCCCCGATTATTTTCTGACCTTCAGGCCCGGTTACATAGTCTATGAATTTCTTGGCCAACTCATATTGAGCATTGGGATGTTTCTTAGGGTTCACAGCAATTATCCCATAAGGGTTGAACAGGGTCTTTTCTCCTTCTCCCAGTATGGCGAGGCCAATCTTCTTTTCATAAGAAATGTATGTGCCCCTGTCAGACAAAGTATGGGCGTTTTTCTCGTTGGCCATCTGTAACACAGACCCCATTCCGCTTCCCGCTTCAATATACCATGGAGCCTGAGGCTTTATGCCGGCAGCTTTCCAGATGGACCGTTCCTTTTTATCGGTACCCGAGTCATCTGCTCTTGATACGAACATGGATTTAGTTTCAGCTATTTTTTTGAAAGCATCTACCGCCGATTTTAAGCCTTTTATTCCGGCCGGATCATTTTTTGGCCCCAGGATGACATAATCATTGTACATAACATCTTTTCGGTCAACGCCGAATCCATCCGCCACAAACTTATCTTCAGCGGGCCTTGAATGAACAAACACGACGTCAACATCGCCATTTTCGCCTAGCTTCAGAGCTTTTCCAGTTCCTACCGAAATGACGTCGACCTTCACGTTATTCGCCTTTTCACAGGGTGGCAGCAAAACTTTTAGCAAACCAGAGTTTTCGGTGCTGGTGGTTGTGCTCATCCTGAGACGGGTTTCCGCCAATCCATATGAAGCGAATGAGCATAGAATGACGCCTAACGTTATCAATACAAGAAATCTTTTCACCTTTTGACCCCTCCTATCATACTATTTGGCTATTATTACCATTTCGAGTTCGCAAAGGTTATGTTGGTTGTTTATTGGACGCTATTTCACCGGTTCGTTTGTTTTTAGGGAATACTATTCTCCCGCACTGTTCCAAATTGTAGCCTTTCAGAGCAGTCCCAAGCCTAAGGAACTGGTCATCATGAAGAAGATCCAGTAATAACTGGACAGGCTGATCAAAAAACACATCTTTTGAAATAAGGAGATCGAAACGTTCCCATCGAACCGGCAAGAAGTCCAATTCAAGCAATCCGGCTACAGCGGCAATGCCGAGTCCAGCATCTGCCCGACCGGCGAGAATCTCAAGCCCCACATCCATATGCCGATCAAATTCTGCGTCATATCCCTCGATTTCCTCGCCGGAAAACCCAGCCTTGCGCAACTCATTGTCAAAAAGAAGTCTGGTTCCTGTGCCAAGAGGACGATTCACTATTTTGATCCCGCTCTGGCCAAGATCAGAAAAGCCCCGAATATTTTTTGGATTCCCTTTTGCCATGATCAATCCCTGTTCGCGTTGGCAAAAGTTGACAATTGCCGGGACCTCAGCAAACTCTTTTTCAACAAAACCGAAATTATAATCTTCTTCATTTTCCTGAATTAGATGACTTGGCGCTATGTGACACAGTCCTCTACGCAAACTCTTGAGCCCGCCAAGACTTCCAACGTTTGCAAATACGGCCAGACAGGCCGGATAACGCTTATTAAATAGTGACAAAGCCTTTTCGAGCAGTATGTCATTGCTTCCAGCCAAGACTACGACATTATCTTGAATCTTTTGCACAGACGGTAATTTAGGGTAATTTATTGTTTGTATTTCAATCCATTGTTTTACAAGATTGAGCGGGAATAACCATTTACCTGTGACTTTTGTTGCGGGCAAGCCCTTCTCAGCTATAAGGCTGTAAACATTTTTCTCATTTATTCCCAAAAGCTTAGCAACATCTTTAGTCGATAGTAATTCCATAGGCGCCTAGTTCCATGAGCTATTTTAGGTAATTATAAAGAACAAAATAGCGACATATGGCCCTATATGTCAATCAAAATAACTAATAATAACTTATAAGCACAATGAGATGTCTTCCCAATGCGTCCGTAGTTTACACTCTTGAAATCTGGGTTCGGGTATGAGATC
>JAZDKD010000193.1:0-7872 GCA_043803345.1 Pseudomonadota bacterium | reverse complement strand
AGCATATGACTTCATCTTTCCAACATCATTTCAATTACTTAAACATCCCTCTCCTCAACATTTTCCACTATCGTTGCTGGTGAAAAAAATAATCACTTTTTCTCCAGAAATAGATATAGTATATATGTCTTTTAATATCTGGTTAAAAGCTAGAGGTTTGCCATTGGAGCCAAAATGCGTATCCAGGTAAAAACCGCTAGTCGTGCAGGAGTAGCTAAGAAAACGGGGGTTTTTAAATGAGTTTAGCAAAAAAATATTTAAAAAGAGCAAAAAAGTTAACCAAAATAACTGAAGTCAATATAGACCCTAATTTACCTTGGGGGGTAGTTTCTGTTGATTCATTAGATGCTGGTAGAGGAAAACCATTGGAAGTAGTGTCTACACATGCTACTGAAGGGGAAGCTGGTACTCAGGTGGCAAAGTTAAGAGCTAATAAAGACATCCATGGAAACCGCCCCGCTTTTAGAGCAATGAAAATGACGGCTACTTTAAAAATGAAATTGATAGCATAACCTTAAATAGACGGCAGTAAATTAGAGAAATGAAACTGTTTTTCTTATGGAGAGGAAAAGACATGGGTGGCCGCCTTGTCCCCACGGTAAGAGTAGGATTACGGCTATTATGATGATAAAGGGAATAATCGTTTTCATAATCAACCCGCCTATAAAAGACTTATCAGACCGACCACAGACTAAAAACTTGAGGTTAAGTCAACTCGAACGCCCATAATAGCGTCAATACTTCTACCAGGATTTGGTTACAAAATATCAGTAACCTTTTATAGTCGCATGCCATACTGAAATCATCACTTGCCAAGATGGCTCCGGAAAAAACGGGCTATTTCCTGAAAGGTTTCCCGGGACTCAGGCGAAGTGAATACCAAGATGTACTGTGCGTGAGACATGCCCTCAAAGATCTGTAAATAGGCCTCCACTCCAGCTTGGCGAAGCTTGCGGTGCATCCGAACCGTATCGCTTAGCAGCATGTCACGGGTGCCAGATGTGAGAATTGCTGGAGGAAATCCTTTCGTAAAATCCCCATAAACCGGAGAGATGAGCGGGTCTTTCATGTCATGCGAACCGGCATATAGTGCTGCGCATGTCTGCAATAGACCCTCGTAGGTCACCAGAACATCGTCAATATACTCGTTCGTGTACAGCGTATCACCAGTCCTGGTAAGGTCCGCCCACGGGGTGCCGAGTCCGGCCGCCCCGGGAAGTGGGACGTTGAGTTCTCGAAGCTTGAGTATAGTTGCCGCGGTCAATCCGCCTCCCGCTGACGTGCCGAAGATGCCAATATTGACTGGTTTGTAGGTCTTGAGAACTTCATTGTAGACAGTTACAGAGTCTTCCAAAGCTGCGGGAAAAGGAAATTCCGGGGCCATCCGGTAGTCCACTGAAATCACTTTAATCTTTCCGTGGTACGCCATGAGAATTGCTTCACCCAAACCGCTTTCTCCGCCATTGAAGACATAACCCCCACCATGTAGATGGATCAGAATCCTGTTGGTGTTTTCCTCAATAATAGATTCCGGGGTGACGATGTAGGTTTTGACCCCGCCTTTGATATCAGTTTTGATATCGGCTGGAAATAGCTTCCGTAAATGGGCCAAAACAGGCGTGTCCTGTTCTGATTCTTTTGCGACAATGAGCCTCCATTCCTCGGAGGTCTTAGGAACAACACCCAGCGCGGAATTTAAAGGGCGAGCCATCACTGCCTGCAATTCAGGACTGACGGTATTGGGCACTGGGATTAATCGAGCAGGAATCTTCCTGGAATTTTTCTCACTGACCGGCTGAACTGAACCTTCCTGTTGGCCCTGAGCGATTATGATTGAAGTTATGGCTATCACTAAAGCAAGCGCCAAGATGGTTATGTCTCTTTTCATTGTTTTCTCCATTGTGCGGTAAGGTGAAAATGAGTCCTAGGCGAAAGACGCCAGGACGCTTCTCAGAGCAGTCAGAGCGTCACTATTAGCTTAAGGCAGTTCCCTAGACTCAGATGTTGGTTTCCTCACCAGTCCCCAAATAGGTGGGCAGCCGCTAACCGGGACGATTTCCTTTATCACCTCAAATCCATATTTTCGATAAAAATCAAGGCTATTTGGATTGGAACACTCCAGGTAGACGATTACGCTCTATTTTTGATATCCTTCCGAACGACATCAACGACAATATTTCCAACTTCGATCTTATTTTGATCTGTCTTCACTTTGATTTTCCACTATCTCAAAAATGGTTTCCACATATACACTTGAAATCGCATTAATCTCTATCAAAATGATAAATTGTCCCGGTGGGAGAGAACGACAAAACAGGAATTTCAGTAAATGAAAACTGGGGGAGTTTTTTGGAATCACCTATCAAGGAAATCAGGGAAGGACACCTGTCAAATGACCCGGCTGTGATCGCCCTTGCTCACGCCGTCGAAATGTTGGGCCTCCGGATTCAATACCTTCAGTCCACAATAACCGCCCTGGCCGGAGGGCTAATAGTTGAGGATCACGATTTTTTGAAATCCAGGCCGGGAATCAATTCGAAAAATTCTGATAGGGATTTAAAAAATTGATCAACTAAATTTCCCTGGAATGTATCAATTAATTGTCGCAGCTAGAACCAGCAAATACGCACGCCGTTCTCATTCCCACAGAGACCGTTAATTCCAGCAATAAAATCAGCCGGTCAAACCCCTCCATTGACAGTAGATGCGGACTACCTTTTTTGGCCCGATGGCCATTACAGAGCCCCGCCTTCTTAACAGCTAGACCAGATCCATAATTAATCGAAAATATAATTCAGTATTGTTCAATAAAAGACTCTCAACGCTTTTATATAAGGCCAGAATATCATTATTTATAGTCTTTTAATTTGGTCACCACCTTACGAGAATAAAATGCCAGATATTGCTGGTAATAAAGCAGTAACAGTTTATTTATACAGTCTTTTATAGACATACTATTTGCCGAATGGGTAAGAATATTACTTTCGTGTTGACGTAACTTTTTTCTTGACACCCGAATATCCTTAGTAGTATTTACCAGATTGCGCTGAATTTACATCTTTTAACAAGCCCAATAGCATTCGGAACAAAGGGAGCCCCAAAATTGGCTAACAGGGATTCCGGAGAGGACACCAAGTCCAGATTGATTAGGGCCGCAACTCGGGTATTTGCCGAGCATGGCAGCCAGAAGGCAACTATATCCGAGATTGCCAGACTGGCCAATCTTTCCGAATCGGCCATCTACGAGTACTTTCAAGGGAAAGAGGACCTTCTGCTCGCCATTCCTGACGTGTGGGTGAGCAAGGCCATCACTGAACTCGAGGAACAACTCTTCGGGATCAAGGGCGCCAAAAACCTTTTGAGAAAGTTCCTGTGGTGGTACCTGCGTTACATAGAAAAAGAACCTCTGATCGCAAGAGTCGTATTTCTATTTCTTAAGGGTAACCGTGGCTTTGTCGACACCCCTGTTTACACCAATGTGCGGATTTTTTATTCTCGCCTGACGAAGATATTTCAGGAAGGTATAGATTCGGGCGAGTTGAGGCCCGACCTCAGTCCCTACGTGGCGCGAAGTATCTTCTTGGGAACCATCGAACATATGGTAGTTCGGTGGCTTATGAAAGATATGAGCTATTCTCTTTTTGACAACCTAGAAAATACCTTTCACACTCTTGTTCATGGTATGGAACCAACCGATAGACGGTGAGCATTTTTCGGGTTTGAAGTAGAGGACAATGGATTCCCTTTCAAAATATGATGAATTGAGGAACAAAACAATCCCTCAACTTCTGTTCGAAAGGTCCAAACAGACCCCGACAGATGTAGCCTATCGAGCAAAAAAACTTGGCATATACAGGGAACGAACATGGGCCGAATTCGCCCACGCTGTTTCTTGCTGCGCCATGGGACTTAAAGAGGCTGGGTTAGGCAGCGGAGAGCGCCTTGCCCTAATGGGTGACCCTTGCGAAGAGTACGTTATCTGTGAACTAGCTGCTCAAACTTTGGGAGCTGTTACCTTTGGCGTCTATCCCACTTCCTCTCAAAAAGAACTCTTGTACCTCATGGAGGACGGAAAACCGACCATTTTTGCCGCTGAGAATCAAGAATACGTGGACAGGATACTCCCCATGGTCAGCAATCTTTCCCAAATTAAACGTATCCTGGTATTCGATGTCCGTGGCATGTTTATGTATGATAATGACCTTTTGACCTCATTTGACAGTTTGATGAAAAGTGGTGAAACCGCTCTCCGTTCGACCCCGACAGCAGCAGTAGACATGGCCAGACAAGTTAAGCCCTCTGATCCTTTGTTCATCGTGTACACATCTGGTACGACGGGCAACCCCAAAGGGGCTCTCATGAGCCACGGTAGACACCTGGCTGCAGCCTACACTTTGATAGATCGTTATCCAGTGCTGACTCAAATTCCTCACCGAACCGTAGTATACCTTCCTCTGTGCCACGTTTTAGGGAAGGACGTTGCGGTTACTCTACCTCTGCTAACTCGAATAGTGCCACATTACGGCGAAGACATAGAGGATCTTTCCAGAACAATTTTTGAAACTGCTCCCACGGTAATGTTCACCGTTCCCAGGTACTTGCAAAAGTTCGCTTCAAACATTCTAGTTGGAACCGAGACATCGTCCAGTCTAAAGAAGACAGTTTACCGATGGGCCACCAGCGTCGGGCGACGGCACATCAAAAATGTCTGGTCCGGTAAACCCAACTATGCTGTTAGAATTCTGTATTCGCTATGTTATTTGACCGTTTTTCGACCAATTTTGAATAAGATAGGTTTTGACAAGCTCAATCTGTGTCTTTCTGCCGGCGCTCCTTTGCCACCAGAGGTCGCGGCTCTGTGGCAAATCTATGGTCTAAACCTCTCGGAATTTTATGGTCAGACCGAAACGGGAGGAGCCATCATAGCGGCCCAAGGAGATCATTTCCCTAAACCTGGAGATGTAGGAAGGCCCCCCGCAGGCTGGGAGCTATTTTTAGGCGATTCAGGCGAGATACTCGTTCGCGGCAACGATATTTTTGATGGTTATTGGAAAGATCCCGAACAAACCCGAAGCGTTGTTGACACGGACGGCTGGCTTCACACTGGAGACGTTGGAGCGTTCACGCAAGAAGGAAAGCTCAAAATAGTGGACCGCTTACGTGACATTATCGTCACTTCAGGTGGGAAGACGATCAGTCCGACTTACATCGAGAACGCCCTTCGGGCAAGTCCATACGTTAGTGAAGCTGTGATTTTCGGACACAACCGCAAGTATGTGTCAGCTTTGATTGAAATCGATCATGATGCTGTATCGGCATGGGCCAGACTCAATAACGGCACTTATGGCGGTTTCAATAGCCTAGTTGAAAACGCCGAGGTTCTTAACCTTATTCGTGCAGAAATAACCAGAATCAACAAAGACCTAGCAAGAGTGGAGCAAGTCAAGATTTTCAGAATCCTACCAAAAGTTCTGGACCCTGAAGAGGAAGGGGAACCGGTCACACCGACCCGAAAAATCAAACGCCAACAAATGTATCTAAGATTTCAAGATCTGGTGGAATCCATGTACAGTTCCTCAGAAGAAACTAGACTTGCCTCAGAAATTGGCGATCTGCTTGTTGAGCAGTAGTATTCACAACAAAGAGAGGGCCTCATGTTGAAAAAAATCTTCAGTTGTTTCCTGATCTCGCTGTCCGTACTGCTTTTATCTACGGTAAGCGTTCTCGCGTCTGACCCCTATTTGATCGGTTTCAGCGCTGCTTTGACCGGCCCAGGGTCTGGCATTTACGCCCCAGTAAAAGACGCATTCGATGTTTACTTCAAGGACATCAATGCTAGAGGAGGGATCAACGGGCATCCGGTGAAGATAATTTTCACCGACAACTCGGCTGAACCTTCCAAAGCAGCTTCTGACGCAACTAAATTGATCACACAAGACAAAGTTATTCTTCTCTTGAATGCCAGCCTTTCCAGCACATACGCCCCCATGATTCAGGTGGCCAACCGCTCGAAGACACCGATCTTCTTTGCTAGTTCCGTATGTCCTAGCGAGGTTTATCCTCCCAAAGCGGACCCCAATCAATTCTGCTCAACCGGCTTTGCTTCGAAATATGACAGCCGTTTCGCTGTCTCTTTTATAAAGAGCATTGCTAAAGAACCAGTCAAACTTGCTTTGGTAGCCATGAACATACCTATCTCGCGTGGAGAGATAGACTTCGCCGAGGAACTTGCCTCCAAAACTGAAGGCTTTACAGTGGTCGATAAAGAGGTAATCCCGCCTCCTACAGCCGATTTCACCCCTTTCGCTTCCAAGATTAAAGAGTCTGGGGCCAATTGGGTGTATGCATGGGCGCCTTGGGAAACTCAGGTGAAGGCTTTGGAAGCCTTGCGGAAACTGGGCTGGACCGGCAAGTATATCGCTTTTGCGCATATCCAGGCGGAAGAAGAGTTGGAAAGGCTTAAGGACGACAATCTGTACGTCTTTGGAACCAATGCTCTTTTCTCGGACAACGCAGAAATTCACGGAAAAATCAAGGAAGCCAGCCAAAGGGAAAAAACAATCTACCCCTACAAGAAACTTTCCGAAGGATGGATTGGGGCAATGGTCCTGGAGGAAATCCTAAAGCGCACCTCCTGGCCGGCTACCCCGGAAAAGGTACGAGAGGCGATGAATGATCTCAAGGTTGAGACTGCTGGTCTACGAGGGGGCCCCTTGGTCTGGACCAAGAACAATCATTTCAGGACCGTTAACTACTATAGGGTTTACAAGTGGGACGGCGCCAGCGGCAGCATCAAAGTAGCCAAGGACTGGGATCCTGTAGAAATTCAGTAGGCCGCTAACCAGAATACGCAAGATACTAAGAATCAATGCCCCTTAGCAAACGGTGATCGTAGACTGCCATGGCCGAGTGAAAAGATGCAAATAATTGTCAACATAGTTGTATTGGCTTCTTTATACTGCTTGATATGCGGAGGATACGTCTTGATTTATCGATCGAGCAGGGTTCTTAACCTCGCTCACGGCGAATTAATGGCGCTTAGCGCATACTTCCTCTTAACGGTTGTTACTAGCTTTCCCGGTCATCCTTTCATATCGTTTGGAATTTCTATTGGACTATGTTTCCTTCTAGGCTTTGCAGTCTACTTTTTCCTGATGCGGTTCATGACCGGCGAGGCAGTGTTTGCCGCTGTCTTGGTTACCATATCGTTGGGCATTTTACTGCGGGGCTTCATTACCTTGATGTGGACTTCTCAATCCTGGCATCCGCTTCAGTTTATGGGCATTCAGAACACTTCCCACCTACTATTCGGAAACGGAGTTATCTCTACTTTCGGTATTTTAGCCGTGGTTACGGCTACGCTGGTGTATGGATTTTTATTTCTTGGCCTCAAATTCACTCGGTGGGGTTTACGGATGCGTGCTGTTGGAGAAAACCCACTATTGGCATCACAGAGAGGCATTAATCTTCATTGGTATTATGCATTGTCTTGGGCCTTAGCGGCGTTGACCGCCGGTTTGGCGGGCATGATTCAGGCTTGTGACAGCGGGCTGGAACCAGGCATGTTCATTCTCGCGTTGACTGCTTTCCCCGTGGTGCTTGTGGGAGGTCTTGACAGCCTCGCTGGGGTTATTCCGGGATCGCTCATCGTTGCCTCAGCCCAGATAGCTGCAATATCAATCAGTCCTCAGGCAAGTGAAGTGGCCCCTTTTGTAGTGTTACTCGCGATGCTGTTGATTCGGCCCTGGGGTCTTTTCGGCACGAAAGAGGAATGGGAGCGAGTTTAAAATGGCCTTTGCAAGCGGATACTTCAAAACATCTTATGCGGCTGATTTAGACGTTGTGGAAACTCGCACCCGCTGGTTTGGTCTC
>JAZDKD010000192.1:0-4143 GCA_043803345.1 Pseudomonadota bacterium | reverse complement strand
TTGAAGTCTCGTTCGCGGCTCCGACCTTTAACAGCAAATCACGAGCGTCGCGAAAATCTTCCATTGAAGGGCCAAACAATACCTTTTTGCCCCATGCGACGGGTTCCAATATATTTTGTCCACCCTTAGGCACAAGTGACCCACCAACAAAAACAACCGAAGCCACAGAATAGAAGTTGAGTAATTCACCGGTGGTATCAAGAATTATAATGTTTTCCGACTGTCTTTGTTGTCCAGAATCGAAGGAACTTCTCATAAATGGCTTGTTAAGGCCTCTTTCATCTATAGCCGACAATATTGAAGGAATTGTCTCGATATGGCGGGGGGCTATTATCAAAACCAGCTCTGGATAAATCTTCACAAGCCTCTGAAAACAGTCAAGCACAATTTCATGCTCGCCAGGGTGAGTGCTTCCAGCCACCCAAACCTTGTCAAACTCTTCCAAGTGCAGAATAGATCTGGTTTGTATTTCTATATCTTTCGAAACACCTCGCAGAGCGGCGTCAAATTTCGTGTTGCCCACCACCGTAATTCTGTTTTCCTGGGCGCCCATTCTCAATATGCGATCTTTGTCAGTTTCAGAAGCCATTAAAAACACGTCTATGGAGGCCAACATCTTGGCAACCAGAGGCTGAATTTTCATATATCTGGGAAAGGATCGATCCGAGATTCTCCCATTAGCGAGGACCACTTTGGAACCCCTTTTTTTGAGGCTGTGGAGTAAATTGGGCCAAATTTCAGTTTCCATCAACACAAACAGGTCCGGTCTGATTTGATCTGTGACCCGATTCACAAATATCGGGAGATCTATTGGCATAAAGATGAAGGCATCTACTCCAGTCATTGTGGCCTGAGCGTTTTTTTGTCCAGTTTCTGTTCCGGTTGAAACGATGATTGAACAATTCGGAGCAAGTTTTCTGAACTGACGTGTCACAGGGGCTAGAGCTACAGTTTCACCTACCGAAACCGCATGAAACCACACAATAGGTCTCGGCATGGGAATTTTTGTGAAACCATCAGGCAGTCGCCCCATTTTGCCGCCCAGAGACCGGCGGTATTTCCCGGAGAAGATAATTTTCGGTAAATAATAACCGACTAGAATTGGGATTCCTAAAGTATGAGCGAAGAAGTTATAAATAAAGCGGACCATTTCTTGAGGTATCGCCAAACATTACCGGCATGTCTCGGTCTTGACCGAAAAAGTAGGTTCTATTTGAAAATTCTTTTCTAATAGGAAAGGATTCGCTTCAATCTTGGAAATTTTTGCGATGGTACGCCATCCTCCGACTGGAGACGAAACTTCAAATCTGGCAGGTAGCCAACCATTTTCCCCCTGCTTGAAATCAGCAAAATCGGCGGTGAGGTCGATGTCTCCCCGATGATCTATCCTTACCAGTCGTATCAGATTGAGAGTACGAGTATCGAGCGTCGCTCCCCAAACTCGCCCCTGAAAAGTCATTCGTATCACTACCTTTTCCTGATCTTTTGACAAAACCCTATCGAAACGAACATCACGCCACTGAAGCAAGACCATTGGGATGAGGCCTTCTATTTCCGCAACATCAGGAAATTTTCGGCCAAAACATTGCTTGTCTCCCTTGATTATTTTACCTTCTTGGGGCACATAAAGTTCGAACGTGGCCGATTTCATAACTAGTTCAAAAAGAGTGGCCCCTCCAGCGCCCAATCCTTGAAAGCGAAAATCACTAGGACGCCTATATAGCAGAAATCCTTTTATCTCCTGCCTCGATTTGTCGATTTCATTCATTGTTGTCACGTTCATCACGGCCTTGAACGCAGAAAGATTCTTCCCCCTGTTATAAAGAAAAGTCGGAATTTCCTCGGGTTTGGCAGGGACTTCAGCCTGAGAGGATCCTAGCCACCCAAGGAATACGATCAAGAATAAGAAAAAAGTCTTTTTAAGAAGGCTCATGAAATTTAGATTTAGCATGTCGAGAAATTCACCGCCCGCTCGGCATAATCTTTAGCGCATTAACGATTTTCATAGCAGACTGGCTCTTGTGATGCAACAGCTACGCAAATGAAGATCAATCGAACAATCCAAGGAGGAGACTAAACAATGGAAGGATTTTGTGGGGCCTTGCGCCGCCATATTCCGACTGCGCTCAACGCTTCACCAGACAAAGCAAAAAATCAATCCTTTTTCTTTGTCAACAATGTGTTCCCCTGTCAGGCCGTCAAGATATCGGTCCCCAAAAAGTCTTCCTATCTCCGTCTTCTTTTATTCGGCATTGCCCTGCGAGGATAGACTATGATTCTGCGGAGCGGCCCTTCGCCGTAACTCTTGGTGTAGACCTCTTTGTCCTCGGAAAGAATCATGTGAATAATTCGTCTTTCATTGGCGGGCATTGGATTAAGAGCGGCCGGCTTAAGGGATTTTTTGGCTTTCTGGCTCATTCTCAAGGCCATATCGCGAAGAATTTCCTGCTTTCTCCTTCGATAGTCCTCTGTGTCAACTATTATCTCTGTCTTTTCCTCAAGAGGAGTTTCCCTGTTGACAGACTTGTTGAGTATATATTGCAATGCATCCAGTGTCTGGCCTCTCTTACCAATTAGGAGGCCGCTGCGATCACCCGTGATCTCAAGTTCGACACAGCCATTCGCAACAGAGACTTCCACGGCAGCCTCTACCGGAATTCTGGACAGTATGCCTTCAAGTAGTTCTTTGGCCCGGGAACTAATTTCTGATTTGTCAATACTTTCCGTCAAACTATCCTCTTGAGTTATTGTCTGGACAGCCTCCAGCCGAGATTTAGCTACAGACTCAATTTCGGTCGACTCATGGGTGTCCTCACTCGGGACATGAGATTCGGGTCTTTCGAACTCCATGGCTTCCTTGAGAATATTACGTTTGCGGACCCTGACCCGAGCGTTTCGATGACCAACTAATCCAAGAAAACCCCGAGCGCTCTCTTCGAGCACCTCAACTTCCAGAAGAGCCTCATCAACTTCTAGTTCTTCACATGCTCTAGCTATTGCGTCTTTTACGGTTTTTCCAGTAAATTCCATATGACTCATCCCTAAATTCCTAACCTCAGCGGCTTAGCCTGTTCGTAAGAAGTTGCTGGCCAATGGACAGAACGTTGCTAACAAGCCAATACAGGACCAAACCCGCAGGAAAGCTCAAAAACATGTAAGTGAATACTACCGGCATCAAAAGCATCATTTTCTTTTGCATAGGATCCCCAGCCGATGGGGTCATCCATTGCTGCAAAACCATTGTGCCTCCCATTAGTATAGGGGTCACATAATAAGGGTCTGGGGCCGAAAGATCCTGAATGCACAAATATATTGACGGAATGCACACGAATGGAGCGTGCCTCAGTTCAATTGCATAAGAGAGAGCTTGATAAAGAGCAATAAACACTGGAATCTGAAGAAACATCGGCCAACAACTGCCTAAAGGGTTGACCTTATTGTCTCTGAACAGCTCCATGGTAGCTTTGTTGAGCGCCGATTTGTCATCCTTGAATTTTTCCTTGAGTTTTGCAATTTGAGGCTGCAGATCCTGCATTCTTTTCATTGACTTCATGCTCTTATGAGTCAACGGAATGAAAAGGATTTTTATCAGCAAGGTCAAAATAATTATTGCAAGACCGTAATTCCCTGCGCCGGGAATCCTTAATCCCAAAATTGAGAAACCTGAATTAGTGAACCTTAGAAAATCCATTAGGTATACGGACATTATGTTGAGAATTTGATAATTGCTGTAGATTAAGGCTCTCCCTAAATTTCCTCCTGCCGCGTCGAGGTCGGATGCTTTTTTGGGACCTAGGTACAGCCCTACCTGGGTTTCGGCGGATTTTCCCCCACAGGAATTTCAATCGATCCGTATCGGATAAGTATCTCCGCAACATCAATTTTGGGTTTAAGCAATGTCACTTTACCAGCTGGACGCCTGTCAAAGACCACCGCTTTGAGAAAATACGCCTCACCTAATCCAGCCCACTCCACAAGCCCCGAAAGTTCCTCATCCCCTTTTATATCTCGGAAATAATAGTCTTTCAGAACTCCGTCCAGCAGAACTTCAACACTGTTCCAACTAAACTGCTGCGAATCATCCGAAAAGTACTTCCTTAGCGGAAAGGTCACTAAAAAGTCTTTAGGTTGATTTGAGGAATT
>JAZDKD010000191.1:0-2294 GCA_043803345.1 Pseudomonadota bacterium | reverse complement strand
TTTCACCCTTTCACAGTTTTTTCCAGATAGGCCCAAACGATGATCAATGCCCTCCCTTATTATGTTACTAATTCTTTCGGGGGTAAATTACCCCGTCTCGCAACGTTCCTGCAGCCGCCCCATTTCCCTCCACCAAAAAATATAGAACACTGCCCCCATCAATCCTATATCCCGAATAAAGGCATTCCTTAACTTATTATGCCCATGAATCTCTTCTGGAGAAAAACAACCGCAGTCAACGTCCAGACCCCCAATATTTGCATATCCGAGTACAACCAGGAACATTAACAGCAGGCCGACAACGAGCTTCAAACTGCCAGGGACATCAAACACCAAACCGGTTCCCGCCAACAATTCAAGGACAGGAAGGACAATAGCCACCGGAACCAGAAAACTGTCAGGCACTAGGCCATACCCTGAAACAATTCGGGCGAATGCCCTCGGATTCAACAATTTCCCTACCGCTGCCCAAATAAAGACCAACCCCAGACCGATACGAATGAAATAATATGGCCAGGGTGATAAAAAAAGATTACGGCATCTGGAATGCATTCCGATTGTCGTTCACTGTTGTTGATCTGGGGGGATATAAGATGTGGGGGGAGTATAAGTGAAAATAATCTTAAGTCAAATTGATTAACCCAATAACCTCTGGTGGTTGGATCAATTATACCTATGAAATGATCGTGCCTACAGTTTCAGGAGGTCACTGTTTTTGTAACAATCCCTTAGCCCGACAGACTCCTAGCGACCGCCAACCGGAATGAGGTAGAGGACCTCTTCCTCGGCAGGGACGGACAAGATTCGGCCCACAGCCTGAGCGTCAAAGGCGCCCACCATCACCGTGCCAAGCCCTAGGACCACTGCCTGAAGAGCGACGTTTTGAGCAGCATGACCAACCTCCATAAAGACATAGCGAACCCCTCGCTCGTGGTATTTACTAGTGGTGCGAGCAAATACAGCCGAGAAGACGAGGAGGGCGGCATTATTCCTGATGCAGCCCTGGCCAAGGGCAGCAGCCGAGATAGAGGGGCGCTGGTCTCCGTCCTCGATTTTTCTGAGCTGATGTTTGGCCGGCAGGTATTTATAAACGCCGGCGGCAAGTCCTTCCACCTCACCGACCACCATATAGACCTCCAACGGAAAAAGGGCGCCGGCCGAGGGCGCGGCCCGGTACCCCCGCCGGTCGGTAAAACCCTGGGCCGCCCAGAGGAGTTGGCCAACCTCAACCAGGATAAGGGGCTTCCGGCCAAAAATGCGCACTGAACGCCTCTCCCACAGGGCCTTCTCGAGAGAAAAAGAGCTCTCTAGCCTGGGAGGAGGAAGTGAAACAAGTGCAGAATCGGACATCTTCTTCCCTCACTACTCTTCCTTGTCTATCAGACCGGGTCCTACCGAATTTATAATTAGTTAGATATTATTTATTAGCTTTTGGTTCTGTGTTGTCATACCAATCGAAGTACTTCACCGCTCCATCTCTGCCTGACTTCACTAATTCCTTTTTCTTAGATCCGGGCAAGTCAAAGTCAGTGGTTTGTACACCAATCGTATCAATGTAAACCGTTCTCGACCAGTCATCGCTATGCAGGTGCAAGCCTTGTTGTGTCTCAAGCAATGTGTGAATTAATGCCAAGGTGTAATCAAAAAAAATGTCCACCTTGCGATGCTGAGGTTCTGCGTGATCTCGAAATACTGAGATTTCATCCTTGGTGTCGAGGCGAAAACCGAGAGTTTCCTTGTTATACACGTACTCAGATATGGGGCGATCAACATCAACAAAACCAGAATTTATTTTTTTATAGTATTCTGGCTCGGAAAAATTATCGGATTCGAGATACTTCTTTCGGTCGAACAATTTAATAGGGTAGTTATCCAAGATTCCGCCATCAACGTAGATGTCGCCGCGAGCGCTTCGCTTGGCTGTAAAAAACAACGGGATCGACATCGAAATTCTCACTGCGTCGGCAACGCAGACTCTAGGAGTGTGTTCAGCCGAAAAAACTTCCGAGAAAGATGTTGACAGGTTTGTACCCATAAAATACAAAGATTTGAAGCCTTTCTTTCCCTTCATGGCCTCAATATCTGCAAAAGTTGACTCACTGTTACCCGTTTTCTGCTTAATCAGCTTCCCAATCCATTCTCGGAAGTAATCGCCTTTATACCAGCCAAAGTCGTTTATTAAACGACTAGTGTCTCTAACGACGCCCCATGAGTCATCCATGAACTTTTTGAAGTCAAGAGACCATAGAATGTCCTTTGTTTCTTTCGGGGAAAATCCGAGTCCGAGCAGAATG
>JAZDKD010000190.1:0-2879 GCA_043803345.1 Pseudomonadota bacterium | reverse complement strand
CTGCTCAATAATCTCATGCAGTAGGCTTTCCTGGTTGTGTTCATTGGAGAATGACGGGTCTAACTTAATCCATTTCCCACCGAGACAACTATGCGCCCTAGCCTCATGGTCACGGTCAATGTCATATTCAAACAGAAGGTCGTAATAAAACCCGAGGATTTTGATCTTCATTTCTTGCTCCTAGAATCCAAGGCTTTGCGTTCAATTCTCTAATTCGGCGACGACGTGATTCCCTCCATTTTATATCTTCCTCACTAACACGCTTAGGTCCACTCATACTTTTTGTTTTTTGAAAATCAATCGCTACGGCCACCACATCTAATTTCATCCGAAGATAAGGAAAGATAGCCTCTAAAAACGGAAGGGTCTTGGCGGCCCGAATGGTCCATTGGGCGACATTACGATGATTCTTTTTTACGACATAGCGAATAGTCAGAGACCCACCAAATTGTTGATGCAATATTTCCAATACTCGTGGGTCTGTATTTCCGATTGAAACCTGTAGCGTATGATTGGGTACTTTCCCCCTTGGTGATGGACTACCATTTTCATGAATAGTTACAGACCCCTCACCATCAAAAAATCCCGCAAAATAAGCCAAATCAATCTTCTTCACTTTTCCCCCGCCGCCAGAATGGACGCGGCGCGAAGTCTATCCATCTCGGCGTAATACAAGCCCTCAACATACTCCTGCAATGCCCAATAAGCATCATCAATACACTGATATGCCCTAAATAGCGGTTCGTCAATCTCCACCTGACAGTCGGCAAACGGATTCTTTTCCTTGGCCAGCCGTACCATCCTGTCTTCTTCCCACGCATAGACCATCATTTTCCCTCCACAACATCTATGCCCAGGTCGGCGAGCATTTTGTAATATTGATTGTGATTTAGTTTAAGAATTAAATCGCCATCTGCCCAATCAAAAAATTTTTCTTTGACAAATTTACAGAAAGTTTCATCTGCCCACTGCCGCGTCACCGTGCGCTTGGATTGAATCATGGCACGGATGGCCCCCAGACAACGCTCTGCCGATTCATCGGGATACTCGGTTAGATCAATATCTCCATCACCCGAATGTAAATAGCGATAAATCCTATCAGCGAAGGCAACCATCTCCTCATCCGTCGGCTCTTTGTTGGTCATCTTATTTCTCCTTTTGTCCATCCGGTTGGATTAGTTCTGGGTTCTCGTAGATGTTGCCGATGACCTCAAGCCTCTCTTGGTGGGGAAAGTCGAGCGTGTTCCAAGGGTCTTGTGCGCTCCATCCGCTTCGTTCCCACGTAATCGGTTGCACCTCTGACCAGCCATTGAATTGCACCTTGACAATATCCCCCTCATAAATTTCCTTCCCGTTCTTATCCTTTAGGCCCGTGTATTGCATGAGAACAATACGGTCTCCAACGAGATGGGTACCATCCTCGATGTTTAACTCCGAAACGCTACCATCTGCTGATATAGAAAAAGTATCTGGATAATCATATGGATAATCTTTTGGATACATAAACGGAGGACTATAATCAGGGGGTATCATACATTTTCTAATCGTATGCCACGCCCGAAACTTAATCTCTCTCATGGCTTTGCTCATTTCTTCCTCCACGGCCAATCTTCTATGGTATCCATAAGACCACGAATCAGGAGGGCAAAAAGAAGCAGCACCACCAAAATTGTCAATGTACCACACAAAATTTTAACAATCATTTGCGACGCCATATGCGGTTGTTCTCGATTTTCCAGCCAATATGTTCATGGTTCACTCCTATGAAATAACAAAGTATTCCTGCCTTCTCATGTCCCGTTTCCCATCGTTCCCGCCGACGAACCTCACCCTAATATGCTCCACCGACGACGCTGGCTTTCCCTTCTCCTCGGCATAGCTCTCGTTCCACGATAACGCCGACCCTGTAATGTAGTCATACCCCGTCTTCTTGTTGACCTCAGTTCGCCCAGCCTCAAACCACGACACCGGAATCCGCGACGTGATGTGGAAGTGGCCGCTGAAAATAGCGTCCGCCGTCGGGACAATCTTCCGCAACGACTCTGCCCGATTTATCTTTCCCCCGCTAGTGAATCCCCCTCCGTAGTTGTGGTGGAAGTAGCACGTGAATCCGTAAGGTGTCTTGCAAGCGGGGAGATTGAACACCGCCATGCAGGAAAACCCCATGAACGGGAGTCCCAACTTGACCCCGATATACCCCTCTGGCACAATGCCAACCTGCCGCATGGTTCTCTGTTCATGGTTTCCGGCGATAAGAAACAAACCCTTCTTCTTTATGGGTTCAAGTATGTCGCAGACGTAATCCATCTGTTCTTTCGGGGGCATGGTTTGGGTATACATATCCGACTTGCTACCGATGATAGCGTTCTCCATGAAGTCACCCATGCCTACCCACAGGGCATCTGGGTTTGACTTGATCTCGTCCACCACCCGCCGGATGAACGACTCGTCGCACTGTCTCGACCCCATGTGCCAGTCGCCTAACGGCACAAGATCGAAAAATTTTTTCGACTGAAAATTACGAGCATATAGCTTCAAATCATTTGCTCCTTTTTTGATATGTAACTAAAGTCGCCCCCAACGTTACACCGGAAGCAAAGAGAATGATAACCCATAGGATACTACCACCAAACACGGACAACAAAAGCCCCAAAAACAAGCCAACAAAAAAACCGCTTGTAAATAAACTCATGTTATCTCCTTATGCCCAACTCTTTTTACCTTTCCCTTCAATCTCGTCTTTTTCGGGATAGTGCCAATCATTCCCGTAATTGAACTTCCACCCTTTCCAAAGCGTAAAATACATCATCTTCCCATTCGGGTTCTCCTCACCCTTCCAGTTCTTAGCCTTGATGATCTTTACGTAGTGGGTCTTCCGG
>JAZDKD010000189.1:0-8327 GCA_043803345.1 Pseudomonadota bacterium | reverse complement strand
GTAGAACCCGAAAATTTGGAAAACGCCACATTTCAGATTGCTGAAACCATCGCTTCACGAGCGCCCAAGGTCATTAGGCTCCTTAAAGTTGAGTTGAGGAAGCTTACAGACGGACCGGCCATCAACCCCGACGAATTCGAGGAGATACAGCAGTTGCGGCGTGAGGCTTATCGAAGCAAAGATTTTTCAGAAGGGGTTCACGCGTTCTTTGAGAGGCGCACGCCGAAATTTGAGGATCAGTAGGATAGCCTGTTTCAGTTCTAAAAAAGTGAAAAGCTGCGCCTCGATCTGGATCTCTAATAAAACTGAGTAAGTCGCGTTTGCCCCCGTCTACTGGTAGGCTTCTGCTGAGAAGGAATCAACTTTCGACGTGCGTCGCATCAGGCGTGCGAGTGAATTCCAGAAGGTTTCGACTGATTCCAAGAAATCGGCCTTATTGAATACTTCCAGTGTAACAACACCCAGAAAATGTCTGTTGAGTAAATCCACAATAGGGTCGAGTTGAGCTGAAGGCACTAGGGCAAGGCTTTTGTGGTCGGAACCAGAAACACCGTGGAGGTGGACGACCCTAGCTCTGGGAAGCCATTGTTCCAAATACTTCAATGCGTTATGCCTATTTTTCCACAAATGGCCAATGTCAGGACAGCACGAAACGGGAGCGAGGTCCAATATGTGATCAATAATCGAAGGAAGCTGCCTGTCGTGATTCTCAACACAAATTCTTGAAGGATCGCCCACCACACCCATGAGCGTTTCGAGAGATTTCAAAGCATTTCGTTCCCATTTCTTAAAATCATCATTCGGATCCCTGTATTTTGAATCAAGATGAATGATAAAAGCGTGCGGTTTAAGCTTTCGCGTAGCCTCAATCACTGTAATGGCCTTCTCTATGGCCGGATCATCATCCGCAAGATACAAATCAAGCGGCAGGTGGGCCGTATACGTTAGATCATATTCTGAAGACAGTTGAGCTAATTCGTCGATGTCTTCCTCCGATGGGAGGCTATTCCATGTGTCGTCCAATTCGAAAAAAAGCAACTCAACATCTTGAGTATGGCCCGCCAGGAGGCGAACGTTAGTTATTACACCGGCTTTGTATATATAAGAGGTCGTTCCTAATCTCATTACGTTGCAATTCCTATTTGGCGCAGAGTATTATTAATACTGTTACTTCGACTAATTCACAGATGGATCCCAAAACATCGCCGTTGACAAAGCCGATCCTGGATTCGGCAAATCGCCGGAACCATAATGCCGCCACATAAGCCGATGCGATGGAAAGAAGCCCGGCCAGTCCCGCAAATAATCCAACCAGTATAGAGAATCCCCAGCAGAAATTGCAAGACCTACGTTGAACCCCTTCAAGAAAGCCGGCGGCCATACCGGACCCTGAAGTCCCAGCGCCTTGTGACGCCAGTATCACCATGGCTCTCCCCAGAATAGGAGCGATGAAAAATGCAGTAGCAGGGGACTTCATGACCATTAGCGCGACAATCTTGGTAGCGAGCAATAAAATCAGGGCAACGGCCCCAAATGCTCCAAGTCTGGAATCCTTCAATATTTCTAGGCGCTTCTCCACGGGCGCGGCAACGCCGAACGCATCCCAACAGTCGGTCCATCCATCGAGATGAAGCCCCCCGGTTATGATGACCCAGACAATCAGCGTCAGCAATACTGCGATGGCCTGAGGGAGAAATGTGGAAAGGATACCGTAGGATAGAACCAGTGAAATCCCTATGAACATTCCGACCACAGGAAATGCCCAGGCGGCGCTACCCACTTCCTTCATATCAGGTGGAGGATCAACCGAAGTTCTGATTAGAGTGAGGAACCCGATTACTACCTTTATGTCTCTGAAATAATGGTGAGGACCGGACCCATTTAACAACAGTGACCTCCATGCGAAGCCACATGGGTTTGATGGTAGTGCGTAATCATCTTGAAAAAATTACCGAACATGATGTTGGCGCATGATTTAAATTGGCGTTGAATTTTCTCCATCTCACCCAAAAATTGGTTTTTCCTGTGATCCTTCTCAAACCACTCTTCGAGCATTTGGCTTGTCACTTCAACATGAAATTGCAGTCCGTAGGCCGAGCCAAATTTTAGAGCCTGATGGGGACATGAACCAGAAGTTGCAAGCAATGCGCCTCCAACCGGAATCTCAAACATGTCGCCATGCCATTGAAAGACTGTAATATTGTCGGGCAACCCTATCAGAAGCCTGTCGGCGCGTCCCAATGTGGTCAATTCAACGTCATGCCACCCAACTTCTTTCTTCGGAGACTTGACGACTCTTGCCCCAGCCGCCTTGGCAATCATTTGCGCTCCCAAACAAACTCCGAGAATAGGTATCTTCATACCCATCGCTTTCTTGAGTAGAAAAGTCTCGTCCCTCAAGAAAGGATACAGGTCTTCTTCATATACGTTCATGGGGCCGCCCATTGATATTATAGCGTCATGTTCCAGTGCGTTGGATGGGATTCTGTCTCCGTCGCAAAGCCGTATAATATTTATTCCAATACCTCTGCTGGATAAATAAGATCCAATAGTTCCTGGCCCTTCCGATGTATAATGTTGGAGTATTAGCGCATTCACTTGTCGTTTCCCCTTTGTGTATAATTAGTGTATCGATTTGTTATAGGAAGACGCCGGTCCTTGCCAAAGGCTTTTGGCGTGATTTTTACACCCGGTGGCGCCTGTCTTCTCTTGTATTCATTCAAATCTACCATTCGAGCGACTTCCCTTACAACATCCTCCGGATATCCAAGAATCTCGTCGCAAGACTTGTCATCTTCGACATATTCTTTCAGGATAGGGTCCAGAATGCTGTATGGCGGCAGGGAGTCCTCATCTTTTTGGTTCGGCCGAAGTTCCGCCGTTGGAGGTCTTTTTAAAACCGAATCTGGAATTAAGCTCGTGGCCGCTTTTTTATTCACATATTCGGATAGTTCGTAGACCAGTGTCTTGGGGACGTCCTTGATAACAGCGAAACCACCGGCTGTGTCCCCATACAAAGTGCAGTAGCCAACCGCCGTCTCGCTTTTGTTTCCAGTAGTCAGGACGAGCCACCCAAATCTGTTGGACAGCGCCATAAGGATCGCTCCCCTGATCCTGGCCTGCAGGTTCTCTCCTTCCAGTCCTATCGATCCGGAACTAAAAGGCCCCTGCAAAACCTTGAGATAGGTTGTAAGGATCTCCTCTATTGGAATGGTGATCAATTTGATGCCAAGATTCTCAGCGAGAAGGCCGGCGTCGGATAATGTCCCGGTCGATGTGAATTCGGAAGGCATTGTAACTCCAATTACGAACTCCCTTCCAAGCGCCTCAACAGCAATGGCCGCAGTTAGCGCCGAGTCTATGCCACCACTCAGACCTATGACAACATACTTGAACCCATTCTTTCGAACGTAATCAGCAACCCCAAGAGTAAGAGCCTGAAAGATCTCGTCGATGTTTCCGAGCTCCTCAGAGACTATTTTGGGGATCGGCTCCGACAGCCTCCTATTAGAGCTGGGAGCAATTTCTATGCTGGTGTAGCCGGTATTCCACATAACATCTGGTTTTGGCTTGGGTGAAATCTCGATATCAGTGACAAGTAGGTCCTCTTTGAAACGAACCGCTGAAGAGATCAACCCCCCTGTCCTGTCAACAACAAAACTACCACCGTCGAAAACCAGCTCATCCTGTCCACCAACCAAATTGTTAAAGAACAATACGCAATCAACGCTTTTGGCGAAACGCGAGGCAATATTTTTTCTGATCTGGTATTTCCCGGCAAAGAAAGGTGAACCGGATATATTCAGCACAATGTCAGCCGCATTGTTTATAGCGCATAATTCTGTCGCTGAACCTGGAATCCAGATGTCCTCGCAAATAGTGACTGAGATTCTGGTCCCAAAAATATCAAAAAGAAAACAATTCGTTCCAGGGGTAAAATACCTTTTCTCGTCAAACACCCCGTAATTGGGCAGCTCAATTTTGTGGTAAATACCAACGATTTCTCCTCTTGATATTAGAGCCGCCGCATTTCTAACGGAACCATCCACCCAGTCAGCGAAGCCCACTATGGCGGTAATTTCGACGCAGCAATGCGCCAGATCCTCTAGAGCTGCAAGGTTGTCAGACAGAAACCCCCGCCTAAGAAGGAGATCCTCCGGTGGATAACCTGTCAACGCCAGTTCCGGAAAAGTAACGAGATCAGCTCCCTTTAGAAAGGCCAATTTAATTTGTGACAAAATCTTTTCAACATTCTGGTTTATGTTGCCCACTGTTGGGTTTATCTGAGCTTGCGCAATTCTTAAAGTTGTCATAGCCGTCGTGCCTCAAAGCAATAGTTGTCGAACAGAAAACGCCGAATCATGTCGTATTCATTGTAACATATCTTATAGCTGAGAGGCCCTCTCCCCCGGCGTTGAGGAAATTGGCCGTCATGATGTGCAACAGTTATCGCGACGGCCAATTGAGTAAAGCCAGTTTCAAAGGGCTAGATAGACAACCTGCGTGAGGTTTTAGGATGGCTCTTAAATGTCGTAGTACAGAGCAAATTCATAAGGATGAGGCCTCATGCGGACAGGGTTTAACTCCGCCTCAGTCTTGTACTCAATCCACCTGTCTATGACATCCTGTGTGAATACGTCACCTTTGAGAAGAAACTCATGATCCGCTTCAAGCGCCTTCAAAGCTTCCGCTAGACTGCCCGGTGTTGACGGAACATCCTTGAGTTCTTCAGGGGACAGTGAGTAGATGTCCTTGTCCAAAGGCTGCCCAGGGTCCAGTTTGTTTTCAATGCCGTCAAGAACGGCCATCATCAACGCGCTGAAAGCGAGATAACCATTGCAGGAGGGATCCGGAGTTCGATATTCGATTCTCTTGGCCTTGGGAGAAGCGCTATACATAGGTATTCTACAGCAAGCGGACCTGTTTCTCGAAGAGTAGGCCAAATTGACAGGGGCCTCAAATCCTGGGACGAGCCTTTTGTAAGAGTTTGTCGTAGGATTACAAATTCCACAAAGAGCCGGCGCATGCTTTAGGATTCCACCAATCGCCCAAAGAGCCATTTGAGACATACCCGCATATTTGTCGCCTGCAAACATGGGTTCGCCGCCCTTCCAAATACTAATGTGAGTATGCATGCCTGACCCGTTGTCTTCGAAAAGCGGCTTAGGCATGAAAGTGACGGTCTTGTTATAACGTTTAGCTACATTCTTTAGGACATATTTGAACCACATGAGCTGGTCGCCCATTTGGAGGAGCGGCTTAAATTTCATGTCGATCTCAGCCTGTCCCGCTGTTGCGACTTCGTGATGCTGAGCTTCAATGGTTATGCCCAAACTTTCGAGTGTTAGGACCATTTCAGTTCTGAGATCCTGCTGGGAATCTGTAGGGGATACAGGGAAATAGCCCTCCTTGTGTCTCGGCTTATAACCCAGGTTTGGTTCTTCTTCACGCCCGGTGTTCCAGACGCCCTCTATAGAATCAACCTGATGAAATCCATGGTTTGATCCGTAACTGTAACGAACATCGTCAAAAATAAAGAACTCCGCTTCCGGGCCAATGAAAGCTATGTCGCCTATCTTTGTGTATTTTAGATAGGCTTCAGCCTTGTGAGCTATGTTTCTCGGGTCACGGGTGTATCTTTCCTTGGTGACAGGGTCCACTATGTCGCAAATCAATGACATTGTCGGGTGGTCCATAAAAGGATCCATCACGGCAGTGTTTGGGTCAGGTATAACCAACATGTCCGATGCGTTAATCGGTTGCCAACCACGTATGGATGATCCGTCAAAGCCGAAACCTTCTTCAAAGGAATCTTCTTCAAGTTCATGCAGAGGCACGCTGAAATGCTGCCACATCCCGGGGAAATCCATAAACTTGAGGTCGACCATCACTGCGTTATTTTCTTTTGCGAATTCCAAGACTTCTTTCGGTTCCATTCATAAACTCCTTTTTATTTCTTCCTTTAACTAAACAAACGGCCATCGGCTAGGCCGAGTTTATCTTTTCTTGAAAATCTGATGTTTTAAAGATCTTTGGACATTACTAGAGTGCGTCCTCGTCACGTTCGCCTGTTCTAATTCTGGTCACCGTCTCGACCGGAGTTACAAAAATCTTTCCATCACCTATGCTGCCTGTCCTTGCGGCTGCGATTATCTTCTCGATTACCTGATTTACCGATTCAGACTTGACGACTACCTCCACCTTGATCTTAGGAAGAAAATCAACCAAGTATTCCGCCCCCCGGTAAATTTCCTTGTGTCCCTTTTGGCGGCCGAATCCCTTGACCTCTGTTACTGTCATACCCTGGACTCCGAGAGAATGAAGGGCCTCCTTAACGTCGTCAAGTTTGAATGGCTTAATAATAGCCTCAATTTTATTCATTTTGTCGAGTTTCCTTCTTTCAACTAAATTGGCGTTATATGTTGTATCCGACTTCTCCATGAGCGCTCGTGTCAACACCCAATTCTTCTTCTTCATCTGTTACCCGCAGCCCAACAAAAGCTCGGATCGCATATAACAACAAAGCAGTAACCAAGCCGCTATATACTATGACCGCGGCGATTCCCACGACCTGAACCAGCAGTTGATGAGCGTCTCCAAAGAACAAGCCGTTTCCGCCTTCGGCGTTAATTAACTTAGATGCGAAAAGCCCAGTGCATAAAGTCCCCCACACGCCTCCGACGCCATGTATCCCCACAACATCAAGAGAATCATCGTACCCGAGTTTGTCTTTAGCCAAGACCGCAAGGTAACAGATGACTCCTGCAATCCCACCAATGATCAAGGAGGCTTCCAGACCCACATAGCCACACGCTGGTGTTATTGAACCAAGGCCGGCTATCGCCCCGGAAGCCAGTCCCAACGTGGTCGGCTTCCCCCTTAAAAACCATTCCGCCAGTATCCATGTCATGGCTCCGGTAGCCGCAGCCATGTGCGTAACGATGAAAGCATTCCCGGCAACACCGTCGGCGGCTAGTCGACTGCCCGCGTTGAAGCCGAACCATCCGAACCATAGCAACCCTACGCCCAATAAAGTCAACGTCAAGTTATGAGGAATAAACGGGCGTGACCCATATCCCCGCCTTTTTCCAACAACGATAGCGGCTACCAAAGCGGCTACACCGCAATTCAGATGAACCACCAGTCCGCCGGCAAAATCCAAAATGCCTAATTTGGCAAGCCATCCACCACCCCAAACCCAGTGACAAATCGGCGCATAAACAAAGGTTATCCACAACACCATGAAGATCACAAACGGTCCGAATCTCATTCTTTCCGCAAATGCGCCGGAAATAAGCGCAGGTGTTATGATCACGAACATTCCCTGAAAAGCAAAGAAAACCGAATGAGGGATCGTGAGTCCTTCTTTAACGTCAGGTCCCACTCCATGTCCCATGAAGTGAGACAGGTTTCCTATGAATCCTCCGACATCCGGTCCAAACGCAAGACTGTAGCCGTAAATGAGCCATATGAGTGTGCCTAAACCCATCAAAAGAAAACTGTGCATCATGGTCGAGAGCACATTTTTGGGACGCGTCAAACCACCGTAAAAAATGGCAAGACCGGGCGTCATGAGTAATACCAACGCCGAGCAAATCATAACAAAAGCCGTGTCGGCCGCGTTCATAAAACACTCCTTCTCATTCAGACTGTCAAGCCTTCAAGGGGTGGTCCGCCGGCTAATGTTTGACCAACTCTTCAGACCTGATTGTGAATTCGGAAGAGCCCCCGAGTTCACAATTTTGGCCATGAAGCAATTGCTGTGCCAACAAAACAGCGCAATATCTAGGTCCATATAACTTACTAGAATCAATATGTATTAAGGATTTAACCCATCATTTTAAGATAGCGCCAAATTACAAAAAACCTACTAAATTGTAACAATGGGCGTGTGTAAACTACAATTATGTAGGTCAATGTTGTGTCAGGAATCAACAAGGAGGAACTCAGGTAGTGGAGTTCCTCCTTGATTCTCTAAATTGCGTCGGCGTCCCTCTCGCCGGTCCTAATCCGTATTACCGTGTCGACAGGGAAGACGAAGATCTTTCCATCGCCGATGGTGCCTGTTCTTGCGGCTGCTATGACCTTCTCTATAACCTGATCAACTACCGACGACTGAATTACCATTTCAATCTTGATTTTGGGTAAGAAATCTACGAGATATTCAGCCCCTCTGTAGATCTCTTTATGGCCTTTCTGGCGGCCGAATCCTTTTACCTCAGTAACCGTCATCCCCTGGATGCCTATGGAATGAAGCGCCTCCTTAACGTCGTCAAGCTTGAATGGCTTGATAATAACTTCTACTTTTTTCATGCCTGTCCCCTTCT
>JAZDKD010000188.1:0-3779 GCA_043803345.1 Pseudomonadota bacterium | reverse complement strand
TGAAAAATCTCTTCAAAAACAAATTCACAGTTGGTATCGATGCGTCAATTTCGGCCGGCCCTGTTGGACGAGAAGCTTCGGCGGAAACCGACGTTTCTTTGTCGGCCGGAATAGTATCGTATTCCAGGTCAAGAGGGCTTTTCGCCGGTGTGGCCATACAGGGTTCGGTGCTTGACAACGATTGGAAAGCCAACGAAGCCTACTATGGATCGGATATTTCGATAATTGACATTTTTTTCAACAAAAAAGGTGAGCTTTCTCCAGCCGCTATTAAGCTTTTTAAAACATTGAACACGATATCGGCCAATTAGCGATATCAAGAGGCAAAAAACCACCATTACATTTGGGAGGCCCGAATAGATTTATGACGTTTCCCCTGAGAGAACAAGAAAAAATAAGTTGACACAAATGGGTAATTTCGAGGAAAAATAAATCCGTTATGCCTCAAGCGCTCCGTTTGGTTTCTTTAATTGGACTCGGTGGAGCCATCCTGCCAATTTATGATTTTTAGACATATTTAGAAAAGACTCGACGTACAGGTGTCTCAAGATGGATATGAAGCGGGACTATTACGAAGACATACAACTGTGTAAAACACGCACAGCTCTGGTTCTGACAATAGCTCTTTTTTGCTGTCTGATCATAACTCCCTTTCTACTGGGCGATTACAATATCTATGTGGTCAATCTGATCGCCATCCACGTAATAGTGGCGATTGGACTAAACATCCTGGTCGGGTACACCGGCCAAATATCCCTTGGACACGCAGGATTTTTTGCGATTGGCGCATACACGAGCGTATTGTTGATGGTCAAAGGGGGTGTTCCGTTCCCAGTCGCTCTATTAGCCGCCGGATTTGTTTCAGCGGGCTTTGGCTTTTTGCTTGGGTTACCGTCTTTAAGACTGGAAGGTCCCTATCTGGCTATAGCGACACTTGGCTTCGGCATGGCCGTGACTCAGATTATAAGCCATTGGGATTTTGCCGGCGGACATATGGGACTGGAAGCTCCGAAAATGTCAGTTGGTCCTTTTATAGCTAACACAGGTTTGGAGCAATACGCAATTATAATGTCCGTTGCAGTGATAATGACCATAGCAGCCATTAATCTTATGAAAACCCGAGTTGGACGCGCTTTGGTGGCTATCAGAGATAGTGAGATAGCGGCAGAAGCTATGGGAGTAAATGTTCTGAAATACAAAACACTGGCTTTCGCAATCAGCGCTTTCTACACAGGCGTTGGAGGCGCTCTGATGGCGTTTGCCCTCGCTCACATTAGCGCCGGCAGTTTCAATTTGATCCTTTCCATAACATTTCTGGCCATGATAATCGTAGGTGGACTTGGCTCAATAATGGGCTCCATACTTGGGGCCGCTTTGCTGACATACCTCCAAATCAAACTGCAAGTTGTGCAGGAAGCCCCAATTATTGGTCCGGCGCTCTTGGACATTTCGAAAAGGTTTTTTACAGCCGAGGGGTTACCGAACATCCAAAGCATAATAATTGGAGGCATAATGATCGGCATAGTAATATTTGAGCCTCTTGGCATGAGGGGAATATATCTGAGGTTTAAACGATATTGGAGAATGTGGCCGTTCTGAGAGGACCCTGATGAATTTTTTCATGGACTTGATTGTAGGCGGTTTGGCGATAGGGGCCTGTTATGCTTTGATCGCCCTGGCAATGGTCATTATATATAAGACATCTGAAGTGCCAAATTTCGCCCAGGGTGAAATGGCCATGTTAGCCACATTTGTAGCTTACAGCATGATGGAGAGTTATGGCGCCGGTTTTTGGACTTCAGTGGCTATTACTATGATTTTTGCTTTCGTTTTGGGTGCTTTGCTCGAAATTTGTTTTCTCAGACCTGCCGAAGATCCTGGTGTATTGGGCGCCATAGTAATAACGCTTGGCGCCGAAATGATTCTTTATGGAATAGCTGGTTGGAAATGGGGAGCAAACCAGAATGCTTTCCCTGTTCCTTTTTCAGAATATTCAGGCATCACAATTGGTGGTGTCATAATAACTGAGATCAACTTTTGGACGTTGACGGTAAGCCTGATGGTCATGTTGCTTCTCTTTTTATTTTTTAGATACACCAAGCTCGGTACAGCAATGAAGGCTGTTCAACAAAATCCTTTCGCCGCCAAGGCTATGGGTATCCCAACCAGACGAATCCTTACTTTCACTTGGGGATTGAGTTCTATGACCGGGGCGATTGCCGGGATGTTGATTGCTCCAATCGCCACGCTTGACCCTAACATGATGCTTGACCCTATGCTGAAAGGTTTCGCCGGAGGGGTCCTTGGCGGGCTGACAAGCTTGCCGGGCGCTGCGGCGGGGGCATATTTGCTTGGTATAATTGAAAATCTTTTCGGAGGCTACGTTTCGTTAGAATTCAAATCTGTTGTGGCTTTTGGCGTAATCGTTTTGGTTCTTTGCCTTAAGCCATCTGGTTTGTTTGTTAAACATTTTGAGAGAAAAGTATGATCTTTTGATGGATTGTTTGAAGAATGGTGATTTCGTATGAAGATCACAATTTGGCGCATCAACGTGGCCATTTGTCTGCTGGCTGTGATCTGTGTTTTTGACATTACGCCAACATGGGGTTCCGAATCCGAGGATTTGCAGATTGCCATAAAGAGTTACTTCGAAGCCGAAATGAGTCGCAACGCCGATGCGGTGTGGAATTTACTAGCGCCGTCATCCGTCTTTAGGAGGTTTTATTCTTACGAAGACTATCTTGAATTATCTCGGTTGAATCCCATAAGAGTCATAGATTATGAACTTAAATTTCAACCTGAAATATCTGAAAACGAGGATAAAGAGAACTTACCGAGTGTCGAAAAAATAGCTTCAGTGGTCGTGAGAGTCCGTATCAAGGGTGAAAATGGAAAGGAGAGCGAGCACATAAGCGTTTTTGTTTTTCTTTTTGAAAACGGACGTTGGTACAAAGGGTAGAACTTTACAAGCGATCTTCGTTTCTTTTGTTAAGGGGCTTAGATCGTAGAACTCGTCCAAACAGACAGCAACGGCAATTCTAGGCCTTGTTGCTCAAGTCATTCTGATGGGAGAAGGAGTGTTACATGAAAAAAAGCCTGAAACTCTTGTTGGTGTTGGGAATCCTTTCTGCGATCCTCATTCCCGCTCAATCTTGTTGGGCGGCGGATAAAGTCCGCGGCGTAACTGACACTGAGATCTTGATAGGTCAATGGGGTCCCCAGACTGGCCCTGCGGCTCTATGGGGAGCAGTGGCCCGCGGCACAGGAGTCTTCTTTGATCTAGTCAACGAGGAAGGTGGTATCGCCGGTAGGAAAATTAAATATTTCATGAGGGATGACGCTTATCAACCGTCAAAGACCAAAGCGATAGCCAAAGAATTTGTCGAGAACCTGGGGATTTTTGGAGTCGCATCGGGTGTGGGAACCTCGACTGGTATGGCAGCGCGGGATTATCTCATGGAGAATAAAGTTCCCTGGGTAGGACCGGCTACGGGGTCCAAGCATTGGTCGGATCCTCTGCAAAAGTACCTGTTCGCAGTTTATCCCAGGTATACGGACGAAGCCTCTCTCCTTACCCAATACCTTGTAGAAAAATTGGGTAAGAAAAAAATAGCGTTCTTCTATCAGAACGATGATTATGGAAAAGAAGGCTTGGAAGGCGCCCAAAAATACGCAAAAAAAGCCGGATTCAAATTGGCGGCGGAAGTGCCGGTGGAAGTTACTGACACCGACCTGAAATCGCACGCTCTCAAACTAAAGGAAAGTGGAGCGGAAGCTGT
>JAZDKD010000187.1:0-3009 GCA_043803345.1 Pseudomonadota bacterium | reverse complement strand
CTTTCCATACCAATATTGCGAAATAGAATTCTGTCAACCACCCCACGGCATCTTGGCATAAACCTCTGATAACTTATCTCGATAATGTCGGAAAAATTTTTCGTGTTCTTTTTCCCACTTTGAAAGCATGGTTAAAGCGCTTGAGGCTGCGCCCTGAGTTTTTCCCGCCATTGAGGAGTAGAAATCACTTAAATCTTTCTCAATCAACCAAGCTGTATTAAACACTGTAACATCCGGTACCATCGAACCCTGAACACACTGCTCCAGGAATTCACTGCGAGCCCGATCATCGAAATAGTCTGTGGGCGCTAAGTCTGCATCGTTGGCTACGGTCAAATCAATGTCTTTGCCCTGGTTGATGTCCGTGAGTATGCTCTCAATGAATGAAATGTGTTTTTTTTCTTCTTCAACCAACTTTTTTAACGCTGTCACTGCAGCGCCTATACCCATACGGTCGATCGAGTTTTGAAAGAAACTCATCCCTGTTTTTTCCTGATTCAAAGCGTATTCAAAAATCTTTTGAACATTCGGGTCGTTTGACATTTTACCACTCCCTATTCTTTTCAAAAAAATATTTATTCAAACCATATAGGTCAACCGCAATCATACTTAAAGGCGCAATGCTATCACAATTTCGCTAGTCCCAATTGCTCCCGTTCCTTGGTGGAACGCGATCCACCTGAAAAGCTTGCCTGCCGAAATAAACCGCTAATAAATTAATTTTCCCGAAATGTTTTCTATCTAATCAACGTGCTACAGTTACTGGCTAACAGGCCTGCCTTCAGCGAATGGATCGAAAAGAGTCACATCCTTCATTGCCCCGAATGGACAGACAAGGCCACACATGCCGCAGGCTACACATTTTTCCACGTCGAAAGAAACCTTCATCTCAGGACGAGATATACTAAGCGCTCCAGTAGGGCAAAGCCCGGTACATGCCCCGCAATGAACACATTTGTCGTCTTCTCTCCAGACCTTGTCGGATAAGAGTTCGACCAAAACCCGGTTATCTTCGAGGAACCTAATTCCCTGTTCAATGACGTCTGCAGATCCCCTGAGTTCCAGCAATATTCTGCCTTCTCTTCGAGGGAGTATCTTAGCCTCCAGTATATTGAATATCAGGTCAAAATCCCTTGCGAGCCTATATATTACAGGCTTATACATGATGTTAGACTTAAATATTAACAGAACATTTTTTGAAGCCATTTTAAATCCTCTCTGTTCGAGATTTCACAAGTAGTTGTTACAATAAATTCTGATTTATTGGAGTCAGTTCGACGTCTCCCGAAACGGCCATCTTGTCTTCAATAATTGCCAAGGCTCCCACTACTCCGTCTATGCTGGTAGCCCATGAAACAGCGGCCTTGAGATCACTGCCTTTCATGAGGCGGTTACCCAATGCGGTTGCAACGGCGTCCGCAAGACTAGTGTCAGAGGACACTACAGTAGCGGCTTCCGCCCTTCCAAGGCTTGTAGAAGGCCCTACTTTTGATGAAGACGTGCATATACCTATCGGCAGAGAAGTTGGTCCGACTTTGATTCCAATCCTGCCGTTAAAAATAGAAGCCCCAGTAAATACACCTACAGTTATTTCTCTTTTTACATGGATGAAAACATCCCCTCCATTTTCGACTATAACCTCATCAGAAAGCCGCAAAAGGTTCCTGCCTACAAATTCTGCGACAGCGCCCGCCACTGCAGCCATGGGGCCAACCCCGGCTTTTTTCGATGCGTTAATCATCCGTATGACTACGGGAGAATCCTTTTCGTGAGATTTCATAGGCTTATAACTTGTCAGGAATTCCGGTCTCCTGCGTATGGCGTCCTCTATTTGAGCTCGACATTCAACGGTGGAATTTCTAGCTTGCTCCGAAAGATTGTTTAACGCCCTTATGAAAAGATCCGATGTTTCCACCAAAACTCTGAAACTTACAAAATCATCGCCATCTTGGGGTGACCTGTAGGTTCTGGGTTCACAGACAATGATGTCATTAAAATGCGTCATCAGGAATTTGGAAAACCATCAAAGGGAATGGTTGACAATGTTTCCTGGGGCTCGCCCAACGAAAAAGAGCCTGTTTTGATCCAATCTTTCAGCGTGGTGGCAATTTCCAGAGCTGTTGAATAACTTGCAAGCGGAGCGGTAGTTACTTTTTTACCATCATACGTGATTTCTCCGCTCTTCAACTGAGCATAAGTAACATATCCAAGCGGCTTTCCATCGCCTTCGGGATAGTCATATCCATAATCCACAATGGGCGCGAATATTTCTTCGTCTGACACGGATGTGAACATGGCCATTTCTTCGTTCAATATCGGTATCGGGATTCCTATTCCTACCTTCAGAGAACACCCATAACCGGTAAGCGAAGCTCCTCTGAGATACTTTGGAGACATATATTTTAGATCTCCTTTAACGGCAAGGGTTCCAGCTCCTCCCATCACTACTCCGTTTTCAGATCTTTTTACGTTGGGGCTATGTTGTGTCCCGTTTCCAATTACGTATCCGATTCCACCACCTAGGAAAATACGAGTTCCCAACCCAATAGTCTTGTAATACGGATCATTCAATAAGGGGCTTAGTTGTCCTGATGTTGAATAGTTTGCATTGGCGCCGTCCGGTCTGAGAATTCCCATGTACGTGTAGATTGTTTTGTTCGACAAATTGATAGCGCAATTGTAATTCTGATACCCGTTACGAGGATTGAGAAGCCAAGCGTCCGGAAAATCCTTCAAAGCCATTTCGGATTCATGCTGACGGTTCGGGTAACAGTCTGTTCCATAGGCAAACGCTTCAAGCTTAATCGTTTTACCTGAGACCAGATCTTCAATTACATGGCCACCCCCATAGCGAAACCTTCCGGGAAAGACCTTGTTCAAAGGATCGTCCTCACTGGTTTGCGCCGCGCCAACGTAGCAATCTACCGCGGCCAGTCCAGCGTATGCCTCAACACCGTTCAAATAAACCTTGTTAGCCTTTATGCGGGGCTTGGCGTGGCCAAAATTCAA
>JAZDKD010000186.1:0-2691 GCA_043803345.1 Pseudomonadota bacterium | reverse complement strand
ATGTTTCTCTAACGGCCCTCGACGCCAAGAGCCAAGTCCTAGCCGCCAAAGAGACCGGCGCAAATGTTGTTTGGCATGGTAATACGACGATGTCAGTGGCGACCGCCATCAAGGACGCCTACGCACTCAAGTTCGACGCTGATCACATTGTCAACAACTGGGGTTTCGATAAGAACCTAGTCAGAATGACAGGACAGGCCGGAGAAGGAGTCATAGGCGCCGCTTCCACGGCTTTTCTGGAAATGGATGTTCCTTACATGGAGAAAGTTCGGGAATACTGCAAAAAGGTCAACCCGGGCGTGCCGATGGATAAACGTGACATCAGAACTGTCCAGGGATGGTTAAAAGTTGGGCTGGCCGCCGCAGGGCTTAAGATAGCGGACAAGAAGGGGAATATAGATGGTCCATCCCTCAAGGCCTCTCTTGAAAGCCTTAAAGACTGGTATCCATTTGATACCAAGAATGCCCTCGGAGTTGGCCCATATACCATAACTGACAAAGATCACAGGCCGACACCAGTTTCAAGTCTTTACACCATCAAAGACGGCAAGATAGTCCTATTTGAAAAAGTTAACATGAAAGAAAAATTCCCAGAACAATGGGCCAAGTGGCTTGGCTGGTAAAAAACCATGACAGGGGCTTGCGTAGCATTCCCCTGTTCGCGACCCAACATGCGGTAACGGGTCAGCATGGCAGAAAAGGGAGACGGTTGTGGCCGAGAATAATAGCATCTTGAAGATTAACAATATCGAGGTGAGGTACCACGAGGTCATTCTTGTGCTTAAAGGGGTCTCGATAGAGGTCCCACATGGCGGAATTGTGGCTCTCCTTGGGGCTAATGGCGCAGGAAAGAGCACTACCCTAAAAGCCATTTCGGGGTTACTAAATCACGAGGACGGCGAAGTGACGGACGGTAGTATAGAATTTATGGGTGAAAAGATTCATAAGCTACCGGCTGAAGAAATATCCAAGAAAGGTATTTTTCAGATCATCGAGGGAAGACGCGTATTTGAGCACTTGACTGTTGAAGAAAACCTCATTGTAGGTGGTCATCTGAGGCCAACGGGACTACGGGACAGACTCGACATGGTTTATCAGTACTTTAAAAGGCTCAAGGACCGTCGCAACGTAATGGCCGGATTTATCAGCGGAGGTGAGCAGCAGATGTGCGTTATCGGTCGCGCCATGATGGCTCAGCCCAAGTTGATGCTTCTGGATGAACCCTCAATGGGGTTGGCGCCACTACTGATAAAAGAAATCTTCGAGATAATCCAACGTCTCAACAAAGAGGAGAAGATACCTATCCTGTTGGTAGAACAGAACGTCAAACTTGCCCTGACTGTAGCGCCCTACGCATACGTCATGGAGAACGGGCGCATCGTCATGGACGACACTTCGGAAAGACTTAAGGAAAACCCTGATATCAGAGATTTCTACCTTGGACTCGCTGATGTCGGCGGTCGAAAAAGCTTCAGAGATGTGAAGCACTATAAACGAAGGAAAAGATGGCTCTCTTAACATCGCCACTAAGGCAACACAAGGAGGGAATATGAAAAAAGGGGCAGTTTTATTCGCAGCCGCTTTGTTGGTGTCATTTGTTTTCGTGTCGCTATGCGCGGCTTTTGAAGCTCCTGTGATTAGTCTTGAAAGAGTTGAAGTCGCTAGCATTCAACCCTTCTTTTTGAAACCCAGAGTTGATTACAAAAGTGAAAAAGAGCCGGGAAAGGATTTGGCGGCAGGCGCTATATTAAATTTAGCGTACGTTTTCGCCGTTAAGAACCCCAACAAGGCTCCTGTCATGCTGGATGAAATAACGTTCACCACGGCCTTTGACGGATTCGAGGTGAATACTGCGTTTGGTTATGAAGACACCTGGATTCCAGCTGGAAAGACAAACCAGCTACGAGTTGTCACTACCAACGAAACACTGCCGACATTGACAAGTCTTATGGTAGGCGCTGCTAGTGCCCAGAAGATGCAGGAAATGAAGGTTACCGCGGGCGCTTTGGTTAAGAAATGGTGGGAAAATGTGGGAGATTTTTCTTTTCCCATAGAGGTTACAGCCGGCACGGCATTGTTCAAAGATGAGAAGGGCAAAGAATTAAGAGTAACCTTTTCCGACAAATGGCCCAAAAAATAATGATTATGGTTTTCTTAATCTTACGACAAAGAGAATTTCGGATGGTTTAGATTTATTGAGGAAGGCTTTGTAGTGTGTTGTTTAAATCAGGAGGCCCTTTGGGGGCCTCTTTTTTTGTTCGTTGTCGTTTGCGCTGATTTGTGGCAATCTTTTTTCAATTGAGACATTAGTGCGAATTTCCGGATGTCAAACAATTCAAAAGTATGAGTGCGCGATGATGGAGACAAAAGATAATTTTGAAACTAATCACCCTGAAGGCGTCAAGAACGAAATAGAGTGTCTTAGAAACGAGATTCGTAGTCACGATTACAAATACTATGCGCTTGACTCCCCCGAGATTTCAGACAGGGAATATGACGACTTGTTCAGGAAATTGGAGCGTTTTGAAAATCAATATCCTCAATTTGTGAGTCCGGATTCGCCCACTCAACGTGTTGGAGGGCAAGCGATTGAAAAATTTGCCCAAATGACTCACGCTATTCCCATGTTGTCATTGGCAAATATTTTTTATTCGGGTGAGTTAATTGATTTCGACGCCCGGATCAAGAAAC
>JAZDKD010000185.1:0-8033 GCA_043803345.1 Pseudomonadota bacterium | reverse complement strand
AGTGCGTTTTAGATTCAGGGATACCGAGCGAAGACCTGAAATATTCCCCGACCTCGTTCCACCCGCCGTTGAGGCCGCTTTTCAGGCTGGGGCTGCAATGGCGCTCGAGTCAATGGGCGTCATGCCTCTGCCAGTAGCGGTCGAGGAAATCTTAATCGTTGATCCGGAAGGTCTTCCCGCGTTCGGAACAGTATTGGCTACTGACATAGTAAATGGACAAACAGATCAGGACAGGACGAAGATAAAATTCGATTGTATTATAAAAACCTTTGAAGGGACTCCGGTAATTTTCCTGCGTGGTGTCGAGATGGTCGAACTTGAAAAAAGCTCTTCTTTTGAGAACAAGGTTTTTGAAGAGTTTTCCATTGTCGACGAGATTTTGAATCCAACTGAGAATGACACCGATTCCCTGAAAACTTTTGTCGACACCGACGCCGAGACAAGGCTTGCCAAAGCGTCTCCAAAGAGACGAAAAGAATGGTCCGCTGGTCGACTGGTAATCAAGAAGGCTTTGAATCGTCTGTTGTCTCAGAACGGACACAAGAATCGAAATGGGAACACTATCAACATCTTTTCCACCAGTTTGGGTAAACCTACAGCGCGTTTTTCAGACAATCCCGAAGGAGAGTTTGCGGAATTGGCACTCAGTCATTCAAACGGTTTTGTAATGGCGTCAGTTGGAAAATCAGACGCATTCAAGGGAATCGGTGTGGATATAGAGCAGGTTGAAAATAGAGCGCAATCATGGATGGAAGACTACTTTACTGAAACAGAGATAAACTTCGCATACGGCTCACCCGAAAGCTCACGACGATTGACCAGGATGTGGAGTCTCAAAGAAGCCTGTCTCAAGGCTTTAGGGGTTGGCTTGCGATATGACATGAAGGATCTTTCTGTGATCTCCATTAGTGAATTCGGAAGAGCTGAAATCCTATTTCATAACGAAGTTGCAAGATATATTCAGGATAATGGTATACGAGGAATTGAAGCTCGTGTTGAAGATTTGGGCTCCCTGGTGGTAGCCCGGGCATTGATAAGGAAATAGGTTCTTGCAATTGATTGGCGATGCTTTGATTAGAATTGTTTTCTAGGATGCTTTGTTACATAATCAGGATAAGATTTCTTCACCGCCGGAAGAGGTTGAGGAATTTCTTATCCTGTTCAGCTAGCCGGTATTCCTGTCGGCTGAGGTCGGAGCTTGCCGATTGTCTTCTAGATTTAATTTCGCTGAGGGTTTGTCTGTTCCAGCAGACTTAGTGGACTTTATTCCGGGTCCTTTAAGACACCTCGCGCATGAAAAGGACATCATCCGAAATTACAATTCAGGCGATCTTATCCTGGACAAGGGCACATCTGCAATAAGGGTTGTCTATCTAATTTCAGGAACCGCCGGGGTAGTTCTCAAGAACGATGACAACGAGAAAATAGTAGTCGACTCCCGAGGTCCTGGCGACATCTTCGGAGGAATCGAGTTTTTTACTGGGGTCCCCTGGCAATCTGACGCAGAGCTTATAGCCGATGAACAGGTAAAAGCTCTGGACATGTCAGTGGAAGATTTCGAAAAGCTCCTGCGGGAAAGTCCAGATTTTATTGTCGGCTTAGTCAAGAATCTCGTCCGCAAGATAATGTCTCTTGACCGGATTATGTTGAAAAGCAAACTCAAGAGACGGTCACTGCATTCATTGATCAGCCAGGAAAATCACATATTCTCGGACTATGTAATTGGGGAATATATCAAGCGCAACCTGACTTCAAAAATAGAAGAATTGGCCGACTCGGACGGTCCCGCCCTAATAGTGGGAGAAAGCGGGGTAGGCAAAGAAGTCATCGCTCACCAGATATTCAAGAAAAGCCGTCATTGCAAGGAAGTTTTTCTGGTCCTCGATCTCCACCGAACCTTACAAGATTTGATGCCGACTCCAATGGAGAGAGGGTCGGGAAAATTAGATGAGAAAGGACTTACAGAAAGCCAATTGAGGTTGCTCTTTGGTAGCGAGGGACCTGGCCATGACGGATCAATCAAGGAGACTGCCGGTTATTTTGAACTAAGTGAGGATGGGACGCTGCTCATCAGGGGAATTGAAAAGTTGACCCCCGTCTGCCAGATGAAATTGATGGAGGCAATCATAACGGAATCGTTCAGGAGATGCGGTGGTATGACTCAGATGAGAGGCAAAGTCAGATTAATAGCGACAACTAGACTGGCCCCGGCTGATATCGCTCTCGAGAATCACCCTCTTATTTTTGGTTTATTGGAGAGATCCATAACAATACCTCCTCTGAGGAACAGAAGAAGAGAAATTCCTGTACTAATTCGTCATTATCTCAAGAAATATAAGGACGAACTAGGTCGAAATTTGGACGAACTGCCAAGAGAAACTTTGAAGACCCTTCTAAATTATTCTTGGCCGGGTAATGACCTTGAACTGTCCAACACGTTGAAAAGGGCTATTCTGGTATGTGAAAGAGGTGTACTCCGTCCGCAGGACATATACTTTGACCTGCAACGGATTCAGGAGAAATGGAAATTCAATCTATTTAGATTTTCTTTCATCAAAAAAGCTGTTCTTAGCCCTCTTTATCCCGCTATGTTGCAAAGCGCCGTAACTCCATTCTTTTTCCTGATACTGTTGTTCTTGTTCCTGGGACCATCGGATCCAATGCAAAACCCCGCTGCGCTGGTCAGTTGGTCTTTGGGGTGGCCTATACTGATCATTGGATCACTTTTCTGGGCAAGATTTTGGTGTTCACTCTGCCCGATAGGGGTTATTGCAAATCTTGCAAAAAAATTAGGGTCACTTGAAAAACCTTTCCCTGCGTTTCTCAAAAAGCATTCAGATTTTTTGATAGCAGGGGCTGTTCTTTTTATCATATGGTTTGAAACCGCCACAAACATCAGGAATTCCCCGATGATGCTCGGCATGCTTCTTCTTGCGATGCTACTTTCAGCCATACTTGTTTCCATGGTTTATGAGCGTCAGTCTTGGTGTCTCTATTTGTGCGGTTTGGGTGGGATGGTGGGGGTTTTGTCCAAGACTTCTTTTATTGAACTTCGCGCTAACAGCAATGTCTGTATCTCGGAGTGCTCTTCAAATGAGTGTTACCTGGGAACCTCGGAAAGTGAGGGCTGTCAATTCGGTCATGCCGGACCAAGACTAAGAAGCAACAGGGTGTGTAGACTCTGCGGCCAATGTGTGAAGAACTGTCCTCATGGCGCCATTAACTTGAATTTAAGACCTCCTGGAGAAGAGTTGTGGCAACTTAGCCAGAGACACGCCGGCACGGCGTTTCTTGTGTTGGGCATGATAGGTGGGCTTTTCAGCGAGATGGTTAGCAAAATGCCAGAGTATAAGGCTATATCATCAATTGCCGTGGTGCATCCGGTTATTTTCTTCAGTTTTGTTTTCCTGTCTATAATAATCAGCCTGAACCTCATGGCTCTGGCCTCATCCAGGATATCGTGTCGGGTTTTTGGTGACACCCTTCGTCAGAATTACGCTCGCTTCGGCCTAGCCCTTTTACCTCTTACTTTGGGTTGTTTCACTGCCTTTCATGTCTACTATTTAATTAACTTGGGGGTCCACATCCCCATTATCTTGAGCAAGTATTTTGACATAGAGATATTGCGAAGTTTAATAATCACGGTTGATCCTCACATAACGAAAACCATTCAGTACGTTATCATATTTATCGGATTGGTATGGACGTTATTGATAGAGTTTAAGCTAGGACAGTGGAGCGATAAAAAATGGACAAAGAAAATTCAGGGCGTGGGGCCACACGCCGTTGTCGCCATAATAATCTCAATTTTAATGGTTAAAGCCATATATTCTTTCTTTTACACTGCATATTAAACGGCCTGATTTCGGAGAACAAATTTGGATCTCTTAGAATCAATTCAATCAACCATGGATACTTTGGAATTTGAGCTTATTGGGCAGCTCAAAAGTCGAGTCCCCGTAGCCTTTGAAATTGGGGCTCATATAATGAATAGCGGGGGCAAGAGGATTCGACCACAGTTGACAGTGATTTCGGCTAGAATGGGTGGTTACACCGGAATGGACGCTGTCACTCTAGCCGGGGCCATAGAGTGTATACACACCGCCACTCTTTTGCACGACGACGTGGTTGATTACGCAGAGACCAGACGCGGAAGACCTGCCGCCAATACTCTATGGTCCAATGAGATGTGCGTTCTTGGAGGCGACTTTATACTGGCCAAGGCTTTTTCAGCCCTCACATCTCTCAAGAACCTAAGAATTCTCGAAATAGTCTCTAATGCCACAGCAAGATTGAGTGAGGGTGAACTTTTTCAGATGGCAAACATCGGAAATATGGATTTTTCCGAAGAAAACTATGTGCAGGTCATAACAGACAAAACGGCGGTCCTGATGGAAGCCGCCTGCAGATGTGGTTCCATCCTTGGTGGACTGAGTTCCGAAAAGGAAGACGCCTTGTCAAGGTTCGGGTTCAACCTGGGTGTCGCGTTTCAGATGACTGATGATCTCATCGATTACCGGTCCAACATGGAAACGATGGGGAAAAATCCTGGCCAAGACCTACAGGAAGGAAAATTGACCCTTCCTCTAATTACGGCATTGAAACTCGCCACCACTGATGAAAAGAAAAGTGTAAATAAAATAGTCACCAGTGGCAATGTCTCGCCCGATGATTTCACGTGGGTTAAAGATTTTATTGATCGTAGAAACGGAGTGGCCGAAACACTTGCTCACAGTCGTGAATATCTGTCTGAGGCTGTAAAAAGCCTTTTAATATTTGAGGATTCGGAAGAAAAAATGGCGCTGACCAAAATATCGGACAAAATCTTACATCGGACTTATTGACGTTTTATTGACACAACTGTGCTAGATTGATAAAGATTTTTTCGGTAAGTCATTTGAGAGGAAATTTATAGTGGTTTTTATAGTCCGTTTGCTTTTACTTGCAGCATTTGTGACGTTAGCGACGGGTTGCCCTTCCTGGTGGGCTGCTGATGTCAAAGAAAAGAATCCATCGGCAGAGGAACTTTATAATCAGGGGAAAGAAAAAATCAAAGGGAAGCAATACCAGGAGGGTATAAACATTCTGGAGAAATTAAAGTCCGCTCATCCCGAATTCAAACAAATGCCTCAGGTTTATTTGGCCATCGCTGATTCTCTTTACGACGAAGGTTCATACGACAAGGCCATAGCCCGCTATCTCCAATTCATGGAATTGTACCCGGGGGACAAGGACGCTTCACGAGCAAGGTATCAAATTGCAATGTCCTATTTCAATCAAATCAAGAACACCGACCTAGATAACTCAGTGGTTAAGCAGGCTATTCGAGCCTTCAAGGCGGTTTCTGACGCTCCCGAACCAGGTGAATGGGGTAAAAAGGCTGAGGAAAAATCTCGAGAATGTCAAAGAAAATTAGCTGAGAAAGAACTTTACAAATCTCGGTCCTATATTAGCCTTGGAAACTACAAGGCCGCAAAAATAGCGGCTCAAAGGGTAATTGACGAGTATTCAAAACTGGGGCTGGACGATGAAGCGAAAAAAATTCTCGATAAGATCAAGAATAAATAATCCCCGCCAATAAGTTATCAAGCAGCTCAAAACGGATTATAGAAGTTCCTGCTACGGTCTATTTCCCGGCATATCAGTTTATAGGGCCTAATTGGAGGCTAGTGATGTTTAAAAAGAATATTTTGTGCATTGGAGCGGGTTATGTAGGTGGACCAACCATGGCGGTAATAGCTCGTCATTGTCCGGAATATCGGGTGGTGGTGGTGGACATAAATCATGACCGAATTATGCGCTGGAATTCGGATAATCTTCCGATATTTGAACCTGGACTTCATGAAATAGTGTCGGAGGTGCGTGGGAAAAACCTCTTCTTTCGAACAGATGTTGATGAACAGATAGATGGGGCCGATATAATATTTGTAAGTGTCAACACACCGACCAAGACATTTGGTTTAGGGGCTGGAAAAGCCGCTGATCTCCAATTTTGGGAAATGACGGCCAGACAAATTCTGAGAAACAGCTCTAAACCGAAAATAGTCGTTGAAAAAAGCACTCTCCCAGTAAGAACAGCGGCGGCTATAGGACGAATCCTGGATTCCAATGAGAAAAAAATTCATTTTGAGATTGTTTCAAATCCCGAATTCCTTGCCGAAGGAACAGCTGTCCGGGACCTTGAAAACCCGGATAGAGTTCTTGTCGGAGCTAGAAACACCGACTCTGGGCAGGCTGCTCTAAAAGAAATTGTAGATATTTACAAACATTGGGTGCCAGAAGAAAGAATACTGGCTTCGAGCGTCTGGTCCAGTGAATTGTCGAAACTCGTGGCCAATGCTTTCCTGGCACAGAGAGTGTCATCCATTAATACCATATCGGCTCTTTGTTAAAAAACAAACGCCGACATAGAGGAAGTAGCCAGAGCCGTAGGGATGGATTCCAGAATTGGTCCAAAATTTCTCAAGGCTGGCTTAGGTTTTGGGGGGTCTTGCTTCAAAAAGGATATTTTGAACCTTACTTATATAGCTGAAACTTATGGTCTGTCGGAGATAGCGCAATATTGGGAACAAGTCGTAGAAATCAATTGTTACCAGCAAAGAAGATTCGTAGACATAATAATTAAGCAAATGTTCAACACCATAGTCGACAAGAAAATCGCGATATTTGGATTCGCATTCAAAGCAGACACTGGTGATACACGAGAATCTCCAGCCATAAATGTCTGTAAGGGACTGTTGGATGAAAAGGCCCAGTTGGCGATTCATGATCCAAAAGCTCTAGACGGAGCTGCTAAAGACCTTGAGGAATATACCGGCCAAGTTTCCCTTGAGTCAGACCCGTACAACGCCGCACGTGGAGCGCACGCCATTGTAGTAGCCACAGATTGGGCCGAATTCGTTTCGCTTGATTATGGAAGAATTTTTGAGACAATGGAAAAACCGGCTTTTGTTTTCGACGGTAGAAATTTACTCGACCATAAAAAGTTGTATCAAATAGGGTTCTCAGTTCACCGCATCGGTCGGCCCCCCTTATCGTGGCTTTAGGTCTCTTAAAAAAAGTTTGTCAAATAAAGAAAAGGACATGGAGATTATTCCGTGTCCTTCCAATTTGAATTTTTTGGATTAACTAGACAATTACTTGTATACGCCTTCCACTACCTGCTGACGTATAACTTTCTTGTTCAACTTTCCGACACTTGTCTTTGGAATCTCCTGAACACTATAGAACCTGTCGGGAATAGCCCATTTCGATATAGCTCCCTTGTCCGCCAACTCCTTCATGAAGTCTCGGAGACTTCGCTCCGAGAAAGTCTGGTCCTGTTTGAGCACAATCAGAGCGACCGGACGTTCACCCCATTTCTCGTCCGCTACACCAATGACAGCTACTTCGGAAACAGATGGATGCTGACTTATGAGACTCTCAAGTTCAAGAGATGAAATCCATTCTCCGCCAGTCTTGATGACATCCTTAAATCTATCGGTGATCCGGACGTATCCTTCTGTGTCTATATTGGCTACGTCCCCTGTGTGTAGCCATCCGCCCTTCCAAAGTTCTTCCGACTTTTCGGGAGATTTGAAATATCCCTGAGTCAACCACGGAGTTCGAACCACTATTTCCCCTGTTGTGACCCCGTCGTGTGGAACCTCTTTGCCTTCGCCGTCCACAACCTTCAAGTTCACAAAAGGAGTGGGCAATCCGGTTTTGGTGATGACATCCAATTTTTGCTCAGGAGTCCATCCAGCCATCTTGGGCTTGAGATTCGCGGCCGTGAGTAGAGGACAGGTTTCGGACATGCCGTAAGCGGCTATGATCTCTATTCCCAAATCCATCGACGCTTTGGCGAGGCCACGTGGCAGGGCAGAGCCACCGATGACGACTTTCCAATTGCTCAAATCAACCTGTTTCGCTACCGGACTGGTCACGAGCATGTGAAGAATTGTCGGAACACAGTGTGAAAAAGTAACCTTTTCACTCAGAAGCAGCTTGAGCAACATCGCCGGTTCGTATCTTCCCGGGTAAACCTGCTTGCA
>JAZDKD010000184.1:0-3681 GCA_043803345.1 Pseudomonadota bacterium | reverse complement strand
ATCTCTTTGGTATCGCGATATTCCGGGATTTGATCGCGAACTTCATTAATCTTTTTCTGGCTGCCGGGGGAAACCGCCTGATTAGGAGGCAGCGTGTAGACTGAAAAGAATCCAGTTGAATGGCCTGTAAGCCTGTTGGTTGCCGCCATTGCAATCCAACGGTCGATTTCGTCGTCATCGCCGCTTTCTTTCCGTTCCCAAAGGTATTTCCTTATGGATAGTATCTCTTTTAATGTCCTCTCATGAAAAAACATAGACAGATCCATTTCACATTCGAGCGCATAGCCGCAATCTATTTTGGACAATCTTTCGGCGACATCCTGAATGGTTGGCGGGGTAAAACGGGGCCGTATCAATATGTCGCTCAACGGGTTGACATCGTTGGAAACGATTTTACGACCCATCAGTCCAGCTTCAATGACTGTAGTCCCTCGACCGCTAAATGGGTCATAAATTGTGTCCCCAACATCAGAGAGCAATTCGATAAAAAATCTGGGCAACTGCGGCTTGAAACAAGCACGATAAGATATCTCATGGATTGAGGAAGCCTGTCTTTGCTTCGACGTCCAGAATTCGTTGATGTATTTTGTAATGTATCTCCCGCCTATAGTTAACATTTCTGTTTTTGTGGTGTTCTTGGCAGTTCCAAAAAGCGAATAATTGCCCTTATCTCCTTGATTAGTAAAATCTTGAAGATAGTCCGCTACAACATTGCGCAAATCCATATGTGCCCCTCAGTTCTGGTTCTGCTCTCACAAATTTTGACAGGCCAAACTAACTGGACTATGGATATATCTGCAAGTAACCCCATTAGCAATTGTAAATCTTTAAGCCAAAAAAAATATAGATCTAGAGTGTCTTGAGGTTTTGCGACAGTCATTTATGAGTGTCGCAAACTTTTAGGAATTATTCTAACCGTGTTGGGAGAGGGGCAGGCTGAGACAACAAGGATCATATACCATTTCTAAAGTGTAAAGTGTTCACAAGGCGAACCAGAATAATTTTGCAAAGGTAAACCTATGAATTGCTACTTCTTGATGTCCTGTTAACATGACAATCTCCTCCCATCACCACGGATCATTCGGGCCCTTTAACAGAATACCGATGATCAGCATGATAATACCCATCACAAACATCGCCACCAGTACACCTGCTATCCTTTCTGGCCTCCAGACAAACTCACCAGATCTCTAATCTTCCGCCTGCTCCGTCCATTTCAATATAAAAGGCTTGGCCCGAGTTCCGTTACCATTTCCCGAACCAAAAACGCTCATCTGAATTAAATTGTCCTCGAACTCCAGACCTGAACCGACCAGCCGTTCGGATTCCATCCTCAAATCGTTGCCAAGCGCAACAGATTTCCGCTCTTCGATTCTGGATAGCTGCATTGATTCGATTAGTTTTAAAGCTTTGGCCCTCAATGACTGGTGATTGTTCTTAATGTTCTGATTTGCGGTTTCGAGAGCGTCCATCACATAGCTCGTCACGAGTTTGGAGTGTATCTCCCGGAAGGACAGGAACCTGTTCAGGATTTCAATACCGGCGACCTCGCCATTGATGAACACGATCATCCCAACCTGGTTGAACACCGGCCTGAATTCACGACCCTGCCGAAGATTCATGGTCACGGTTTGAGTTTTGCGGTTCCTCAGATTTGCGCTCATTGAACGGGACTGACTTCCGAAATGTTTGCTTCGGTAAGACCATCTTCCCTGTTCAACGCAAGACACGGGAATATTGGTTTCAGACTTTGGCGCAATCAATATGGTTGTATTCAGAACCCGGTTCTGCTTTGCGCCGACAAGTTCCTCTCCATCGACAAGCAGAATCTTCTGGTCGGATTTGTTGACTACTTTGAGTTCCGGGACTGAACCGCCCTCGGTCACTTCAGTTATACTCAGCGCGTCTGACGCCAACGCGGCGTCCAGCGTCAGAAAATCGACTGGGGCCTGATCCGCTGAAAGCAGGCAATACAGCGTCATATTCCCGTGATTCTGCTTCGCTCCGACCTTAATTTCCTTGAAAAAATCCATCACATGAGCCATCACTTTGGGCTCCTTTCCCTTATGATGGTCAAAGTATCCACCCCATATGTGTCAAATGGGGACACACGTTCTGGAAATAATTTCAGAGCGGAAAAATCTACAGACTACAAATAGACGTACTTGCCGAATCGTGGTTTCGAGGCACTCCCTCGGCCCCAGACAGTTACATATGATAGCCTTCTAATGAAGCCCAGTATCTAAATCATGTAGAACTCCGTTAATCGCAGTGGTTCCCAACGTGAGTACTTTAAAGTGTTCAGGTTCTACTCCGCAGCATTGAAAATCCGGCTCGAACAATGTAACATTAACAAATACAAGACATATTGATTTTCCGAATAGGATTCAGATTGCCAAGAAAAGTACGCGACCTTATAATGGAACTTAAGAATGCAGGGTTCGTAGACAGGGGAGGCAAGGGGAGTCATAGGAACTTTACCCATCCCAATGTTCTCAAGCCGGTAACTGTCTCAGGCAATATGGGCGATGACGCCCTACGCTATCAGGAAAGATCGATCCGCCTGGCGATTCAGGAGTCTAGGAAATGAGCAGAAGTGACAAATATCTTAAGATAGTTGAGTGGTCCGAGGAGGATGAATGTTTCATTGGCAGTTGCCCTGAATTGTTCTATGGAGGCTGTCATGGACCAGACCCCAAGGCTGTTTTTGCTGAGTTATGCGATATAATAGAAGAAACCATACTGATCTATGAAATGGACGGTAAGTCGTTGCCTGCGGCTATGTCCGGTCGGGATTTTGTCAATTCAATCCAAAAAATAGCATAAATTAGTGCCCATAAGTACTCCTGCCACTACGGACTGATTTGCTGCGACGCCTTTTCTTGCAAAAACCCCTATTTGTATTGATTTGCGGCCTTTACATGCTCTTCCCAGATTTGTTTCCGAAACGACTCCGGTTTAATTACCTCAGCGGCCGACCCGAATCCCATGATCCAGGAAATAATTTCGTAGTTGATCGGGACTTCAACTGAGATCTCTATACCGCCGCCCTCGATCTCCCGCAACTCCTGAGTCGGGTGCCATATCCGCTCCCTTACTACATGAGCCGCCCCCGGCGCGAGTCTGAACGTCACCTTTTCCGGTTTGCCCCGCATGACCCGAAATGCGGTCTGCATATAATCGTCCAGACTGAAGTCATCTGGTATCTCGAAGGATTCATCGGTCACCGTGTAATTCTGTATCCTGTCCATGGCGAACGTCCGAATAGCGTTTCTCATCTTGCACTGCCCGATCAGATAGAATGCGCCACTCATGATCCAGACCTTATATGGATCCACCTTGCGTTTCGTAAGTTTGCCCGTGGAAACGGCCCTGTAGTCTATTTCAACCCGTTTTCTTGACGTTGCCGCCTCACTGAGATCCTTGACGATTTCGTTGAATCCCGAAAGATTTTTCGTGGGCCCCAAATCTATTTGAACTGATCCCGCAACTTTTTCCAGAAATTGGATAGTTTCAGGTAAGAGGGCAGCCTTGACCTTTTCGAAAAGGGTTTCAATGCTCTCCTGAAAAATCATGCCTTCAAAAATTCTGAGCAGATCGCGGCTCATGTACAGCGCCATTAACTCTGTGACTGTAAAAGGAATCCGGAAATCTTTCCGGAATGTGTCGAGCAACTTCCAG
>JAZDKD010000183.1:0-12045 GCA_043803345.1 Pseudomonadota bacterium | reverse complement strand
AGTTGGCGGTACAAAGTCTCTCTCGGATAACGGAGACTAAAACGACGAAACTGAAGGTTCCTCGCCACATTCCGTGGAATCAGCCGGATTGTATGCTGATCCTTCTCTCTTCTCCCACGCCAGTCAACATATTCGTCTATAGAAGACCATTGGCGTCCTGTACGAACTGTTTCGACGTTCAGGAAGACCGTTCCCCACAACCTAGCGATAGCCTTTATGTCATCTTCTGTCTTATCGCCAGCAGGGAGTTGGTCAGGTCTGAACTTGAATACAAGCGCTTCTCTGTAGAGAGAATCCAGTCCCAAAGCCGCAACTCCCGGTTCGTCCTGTTCAAGCCTCTCCAACAGTATGTCTCTACCCCGATAAGCCGTGGTGAATCGCTTGTAGGCGATTAGAAGGGAATCTCCAAGCGCCAGGGCGCATTTGTAATAATTGCGTCTAACAAAGTCCTCGTCTGGAGAATCCTCTATGCCGCGTATTACTCTCAGTGACCATAGAAGGCCTGTTCCCCTATTGAGGAGAAGCTTGCTTCCTTCAATAGCGGGAAGAGCTTGGCGAAGTGAACTGGGCGCATGTTTAGTTATTATGTCGGATGGGCCTTTAACAACTATATGACCATTCAATAGATCGTACCACACCAACCAGGAAGGCCATCGCTCAATATCGTCAAGGGTAAGAGGACGACTGAAATCTACGTGAATAGTTAATTCTGACGCAAAAGAACGTGAAATGGAATTGAGAATATCCCAGGGGACTTTGGACTTGTTTCTAACCACTAGAGCGAAATCAATATCGTTATATGGCATTTCCCTGCCGTTTCTAACAACCATACCACCTTCTCCCCTGCCGTATCCGCCACCGATAATGAGAGCCACCAGATTGTCGCCCATTGCCTGCTGCACTTCATCGGCTATCCGTGTCATTGTCTCATGCATCCATCTGTTGAATTCAGGGGATCCGTCCGGGGAGTACACAGGAATCATGGCTTTCTCTCTTTCATGCCGTCATTGAACCCGCTTCGTCTTCCAATCATCTGGGAACAACGCAATGCCGGAGAAAAAAAAGCATCGACGAAAATTCCGTTGGTAAGACAGTATCTCCAGTCGTTAAAAACCTGTCTTGCGTAAGGAAGCAAGGAATACCTCAATAAGGTCATCTCCCATTTTGTCCAGTCGAATATTATGGCTTCGGCTCTTCCTTCGCCATAATGGCGTCTGTAGAATTGCCGTAGCGAATAGTTGTGAGAGTGCATTACTATGGACTCACGGACATATTTGACTGTGTAACCTTTTTGTCTCTCCTTCCATGTCCAGTCAATATCTTCCGAATATTTTAGTGATTCACTGAACCTTTCCGATTCCCAGGCTGATCTCGCTATCGCCGATGACGCCATTGAAAAACAGTGTCGCCAGTATTTCTGTTTTGATCCGTCTCCGTATGTGTCTTCAGTGTCCTTCGCAAAAAGCGGACGGCAATCCGGGCGAGGTATTTGTCTGCCAAAAACCGCAGCGATCCTGGCATCATGATCGAAGCCATCCAAAAGATTTTGGAGCCATTTCTTGTTTTGTGGAGTGCAATCTGAATTGAGAAATACCACAAAATCTCCGTGGGATAGTTCCATCCCCAGATTAAGGGCCTTCCCCGGCACGTAAGTCCCTTTGGGTATGTTAACAATTCGATCCGTATATTTTTTCAGTTCTTCGAGTGTGCCATCTTCGGATTCATTGTCGAGACAGATCAGTTCGAATGGAAGATCCTGTTCGTTGAGTTTCTCCAGTGTCTCCGCAATTATGGGCATGTCGTTATGTGAGCGCATGACCACGCAAGGTTTTGTCATGGTTGAGGCTCCTGTTTTTGGAAGATCGGCCAGTGCCTATCCTTGGAATCGATTTACCTCAAGGGGCCTAGTAATGAATCTGAACTCTACTGACATACAACTCAATCACCGTATATTAAAAGGATCGCACAGCCTCCTCGGATGTGTTGAAGACGTTAAGAAACCGATCTACCCTGACCAAGTCAAAAAGGTTTCGAACCTGAATTGTGACGTTGGAAATCCTCAATTCAGTGTTTGCGGAACTAAGATTATTTACGCAGGAGAGTAGACCCCCGATTCCGGAGCTATCCACAAATTTCACCCTACTCATTTCAAGCACAACTTTTGAGCCAGGTTTCAATATCTTTGCCATTTCAGATTTGAAATCTTGGACATTACCGGCGTTCAAAAACTCTACACATACGTGAGCGACTGTAACGTCTCCGACTTGCTCAAGCTTAAATTCCATTTCATGCTCTGGAAGTGGCCTTCCGATGATACGCTTTGATCAACAATCAGTACAAGCGGTTGGTTTCAGTAGCTGATTCGTATTGTACATCTTATCACGAGTGGAATGGAAATCAAATTCTTATTATTGGCAAGAAGTTACGAAAATTATCTGCCTAACGTCTTTTTGCTGGACTCTGAGCAACCAGATTTAACACGGCGGCTGTTACCGCCATATCAACAATGGTGAATTCCGACATGGGAACTAGCTCATGAGCGTCAATGTAGCGTCTCAATATTGGGTAGGGATCGTTTGTCATTTTCGAGGGAGGGTGACTGTTTTTGTCATCCTGGCTTGCAATGTAATAGGGTTGATTATTAGGCAGGTGGGCCGCCACTCCAAATATTGGCAGACCGGGGACGGGTTCGTCCTCTGAGTCATACATAGACACCAGATGAAGAGGGTCCCGTGGATAGCGGTGTCCCAATCCGGTTATGAAGGACATGGAGAGTGGATTGGCTCCGAGTTGGGTGTCCAGGTTGGTCAGGGCGGCCAGCCAGTATTTGGGGTTTTTGTCCAGTGTCCACGCCTGTAGTAAAAGGAAAGAGTACTGAGAGCTCTGGGTAAATTCTCCCCATCCTATCCATTCCGGCACATCGAGTCGCGCTCCATTCCTGTAAGGATTTGAATATGTATAATTAAGAGTGCTGTCGGCTTTCGATAATAGACCCTCATGAATTTTTCGTTTGATTTCCGTGTTGGCGCCGGGCCAAGGGGCCCTCAAGTAGGCCCAGTAGGCGCAACGATAGAAATGCCGCCATGCGTTCCAACCCCATGAATGTTCATGGGTGTTTGACCACCAGCTTTCAAAATAGTCCCTGTAACAATTTTCCCCAGTCGTTCGGTAAAGTTCGGCGGCGGCCCACAATCTGTTGTCAATATCTTCCATGTCGCGATATTCACCGGTGGTGTTGCCCGGTGGGTTACGAAAGCCACCTTTGGGAACATCTTCCGGATGAAGTTTCAGGAAATTCCAGGCCCTTGTGGCTCGCTCCAAGTAAAAATCAGAAAGTTTAATGTCGTATGGCCTCCAGAGCCTTGAAGCGGAGGCGAGCACGGCAGCGGCCAGTGCCGTGTCATGAGTAGTTTTTTCAAAGAAGTTTCGAGGGATTTCTTCGTCGTGAGGCATTCCCTTTACCCACCTCTGGGATGTCAGTTTGTGGTAAACTCCCCCGTCTATCCCCTGCATACGCGCAATCCAATCGACCTCCCATCTTGACTCGTCAAGCAGATCCGGGGCGCCATTGCCGCTCTCCGGAATATTCCAAGTTTCGTCAGTAAATTTTGATGGGTCCATGTCGTATCCGGTGAACAGATACCATAAAGCCGCAGCGGCTGTAGGCATGTATTTGCCATAGTCTCCGGCGTCATGCCAACCCCCGTGCCCATTCCCCATCATACCCTGTCTTTCTCCGCAGTATAGAGGAGTGCCTGGTAGCGAAGGATGAAAGGCGGCGCCAACTTCGCGCCCATTAATTTCATGCTCATGGCATGCGGGACGGGTGAAACGCTTTTCAGCATAGGGTTCTATCAACGGAGTCCCACATCGTTGGTAATAGAATGCGTGCGCAGTGGTATAAGCGGCGTGATTCAAAGCGTCTTTTCCAATCCTGAAAGGGGTTGACGACCCCATTCCTGGAATATAAACTCTGTATGTTCCCGGTGTATTTATGTCTGAAAAGTCGAAAGAGTATACGTCTTCACCGGAAAGGCTCCAGTTCGCCGCCTCAAGTTTAAGAGGGATGGTGATTATTGGCCTATTGCCGGGTAATTTCTCAATCGTGACTTGAGGAGGGGGCGCCGGCAATCTCAAAGGTCCATAGGGTAACGAAAAAACGCTGTAGATATCATCACTGGACAAAAAAGGTTCTTTGTTAAGTTTATTCTCGGTCGATACTGAGACAATTGTTCCCCGGCCTCCAACTACCCAAAATTGTCGTGCATGGAAGCGAGTAATTCCATAAAGGGGTAGGCTGGTTCCACTCTTCAACGCCTCAAATTCATGAACCTCGTTTCCGGCCTTAGCCCAAAGCAGTCCGCCGTCCCCGGCAATCCAGACCCCGCCACTTGGATCTGTAACCACCGAACGCAGAGTCTCCGAGGTTTGAGGAACTGAAGAGCTGATTTCCCACCGGTTGGAATTCCGGGACAACACGACGCCTTTATCTCCAACCGCCCAAAGCTTGTTTTCATGACCGCCGTCGATTGACATAAGATTTAATTCTGTGCCGCTGCGCACTGAAATCCAATGTCCATTATCCCACTTCAGTATAGTTCCGTGGTCACCTACGATCCAGGCCACATCTCGCCGGCCGGCCCAAACACTCCTCAAGTTTTCCTTGGTAGGGGAAGGGGCTGCAATCCATTGTCCAGCTTTATAACGTAGAATCGTCCCTCCTTCCCCTACCGCCCAGCCTATTCCAGTCGGATCAAAACAGATTGCCGTAAGGTTATTAGGTGTTGGCGAGTCCACCTGTCTCCATTTGGATCCGTTCCAGTGAAGAATGACCCCAAAATCTCCTACGGCAAAAATATCATCTTCCCTTATACCTGAGATCCCGCGTAATGGGCTACTAACAGGCGCAACAACCCTTTTTGGAGTGTTTTTGCCGTCCCAGTGAAGCGTTATGCCACGGTTACCCACTGCCCAGGCTACCCCTCCCGTGTCCCCCAAATAGCCACCTACGTATCCAATTTTTGGCCCTTCTGGTAAATAACCTTCCTGATTCACCTTTATGTTGGGGTTGATAATTTGCCTGTCTGAGTAATCGAAAGTGAACTCCACAGGAGAAATGGTATTTCCGAATTCATCAGTCAGGCCTCTGACGTTTAGCACATAATTTGACCCGTTTTTCAAACGGTCGGGCAGTCGAATGTATACGGAAAACCTTTTTTTAGGAGTTCCGCTCGGGCTGAACGAATGGACCCGGTACGAAAAACCGGCGTCCACAGGATGCGCCGGTATAGAATAAACTGGGTCATTTGAGCTGGATATCGAATAGTTCCTCAGATCCTTAACGGTTTCTTCCTTGCACCGCTTGCTAAAGGTCAGCCTGATGACGGTATCGCTCTCTGGAAATGGCTGCCATTGTCCCTCTGTAAGAAGCGTGGGCTGTACTGTCTGTCTAAGTTTTATTTTGTCAACATAGTAAATTCGGCTCTCGCTATCGGCGTTCCATTGAAGACTTTCCACGTTTCCGAGGTCCCATTCTTTGGACACGAGTTGTGACAAAGGAATTGTCACCTTTCTGAACGTGTTGTCGATCATTCCACCTGAAATATATTTCAGGATAGGCGCCTTCAGTGAAGTCTGATTCCATGTCCGTAAAGCAAAGGTAGGGTTTCCAGGGTTGGAATTGGGGCTTCGGAAATAAAATTCTATGGCCGAGTAAGGTGAGAAGTCCCTGCGTTTTTCCCCATCACAGAAGAGCTTCAATACAGGGGAATGCCATCGGTCCGGCGTAAGCTTAAGGGCGCTGGAGTTGTCCACCCCCTGTGAGTTTTCCTCCGTTATGTAATGGAGGCACTTCTCTGGATATTTGCCTGAGAAGATTGTTTCTCCCTGTTCAAAGGACCCATTAACCTGCGTGCCGGAAATGCCGAGAAAGAACATGACTGTTAGCGGCAATATCAATGTTCTCATGCAATCCAATCCTACTAACGTTGGGCCATGTTTTTTTGTCCATCGGCTATCGGGGCGCACACGTCGCTCCGGTTAGTAAAAACACAAAAGTCGGCTAGGGCCCCATCAATCTGTATTCTGTTTTCTTGAGATCTCCTGCAGACATTCCTTGAGTCGTTGGACCACTACTGTGGATCCAGGTTCCTTCAGAATGGTCAAATGGTTTCCCGGAGCGGAGTACAATCGAGCGTCTGGGCATGTCCTGAGCCATAATTCTTCGACATCCGGGATATATCCTTCTTCAAGTTCTTCCCCTCTAAACAGCCTGACGGGACAGGATGGAACATCCTTCATCCGATACAGTGATATTGCTTTCATGTTTTCTCTGTAAACACTTGATCGATTGGCCAAGGGGCCTTGATCCAATTCCAGGGAAAAAAGTTTGTCAATGGCGCCTCTTTTGACTTTCTTGCGATACGCTATCTTATTCCTGATGTAGAGAGCCCAACCCTTGGGCCCCATACCAATTAGATTCAAGGAGCGACTCAGGAAGTAACGGGCCCTTCCTTTTTTCATTCTTGGAAACGGGGTTTCTATCAAAACAAGAAGAGCCGCATCACGACCCCTGTCGGTCATTTGAACCGCCATCTCCGCCGCCAGGATCCCACCATAACACCATCCCACGAGACAATACGGTGGATCAGGTTGAAACTCGAACATTTCGTCAACATAGAAAGAAGCCATTTCCTCGACGGTTCGGTGTGTTTTTGTCGCATCCCTCAAGCCCAATGACTGGAAACCAAAACACGGCTGGTCAGCGCCCAACTTGTTAATGACGTTTACATACCCCAGAACATCACCCGGGGTTGAATGGACAAAATATAATGGTGGTTGTGAACCATAAGGTTGCAGTTCCACCAGCGACGACCATGTCCCATCCATGGATGACGGTCGAGCGGTTGTCATGACCTGGGCCTGTTCTTCGATGGTTGGGTTTTGTATAAACTGCGCCGGTGTAAGATAGAGGCCCGCCCTGTTGACCTTGTCAATGATTTGCAGGCTGAGGAGGGAATGGCCCCCGAGATCAAAAAAATTATCCCGAACTCCAACAGAGTCCCTTCCAAAAACCTCACTCCAAATCTCCGTCAATATTTTTTCAACCGGATTGCGCGGTGGAACCATAGGCGCCGGCGCTTCAGCAAATGAATACGCTGATGCAATGAGGGCTTGTGTATCAATCTTGCCCGTTGAAGTTATGGGAAGTTTTTCAAGAATTGCAAAAGTTGAGGGAATCATGAAATCAGGCAGTTCTAAGGTTAGTTTTCTGCGTAATTCGTCCGATTCGATTGTTGCTGACGGATTGGGGACCAGGAAAGCGTTTAGGCGCCACGCATTGGGGGCGTCTTCCCATGGAACGACTATGGCCTGTTGTATTTCATCAAAACCTGAGAGGGCCGACTCTATCTCCTCCAATTCAACTCTGAATCCTCTGATTTTGATCTGCCTATCAGCTCGTCCAAGAAACTCAAGTATCCCGTCCTTATTGTACCTCGCCCTGTCACCGGTCTTGTAGAGCCTGTCATGAGCCCTTTCCCCATAAGGGTCAGGAATAAAATTTTCATGGGTCCGTTCCGTCAAATTTATATAGCCGCGAGCCAGCGCTGCGCCGCCTATAAAAAGTTCCCCCTGGATTCCTATGGGTGTTGGTTTTAGATTGTGATCCAGGACATATGTCCTGACATGAGGTAGAGGCTTTCCAATTGGGACTAGTTTCTTGACTGACAAGAGAGAGGTCTGTTCCCCGAGTTCAATGGCAGTAGCCACTACCGTGGCCTCAGTGGGGCCATAAGTGTTAAAAAGTCTGATGTCTTCGCCGACGATGTTGAACCAGGTCATCACCGTTTCGTACGAAGCCTGTTCCCCCCCAATGATTACAATTCGGAGAGACTCGGGAAGTGACGCTTCCCCACGCTGAACCGATGCCACAAGCTGACTCCAAAAAGCTGTCGGCAAGTCTAAGACAGTAATTCCTAAATCTTTACAAGCTGTCAGAAAATAAGGGATGGATCTAAGCATCGATTCTGAACGAAGCGCAAGGCTGGCTCCGCTGGCAAGCGACGGGAATATCTCTTCAATGCTTGCGTCGAAAGCGGGAGACGCGAATTGCAAGACTCTGTCTTGCGGACCCAGTCCATACAAATCTATCGCAGATTGAGTGAAAGAGGCCAGAGCGCCATGTTCGACCATCACACCCTTAGGCTGACCAGAGGAACCGGACGTGTATATTGCATAGGCCGCCTGTTTCATATCGGCGCCGGCATTGTTTGCAAGATCAAGGGATTGAGCGTTACCTATGTCAGTATCGAGGCATATCACCTCTCGTAAGTTTGGCAGAAACTTTTTGTCCATGATGGTCTTGATTTTCGGTAAATTGGCTGAATCTGTCAGCAATAACAGCGACGAGGCGTCATCTAGCATGAAAGAAACCCTTTCAACAGGGTGGTTCGGGTCGATGGGCAGGAAAGACGCTCCGGCTTTCAAGATTCCCATGATCCCAAAAATTAGTTGTCTGCTGCGATGAGCCATTATGGCAACATTTGTTTCGGCAGACGCTCCTCGCTCATAAAGAACCTTTGCTATCATATTGGCATTGTTGTTAAGCTCTGAATAAGTTGTTTCCTTTTGGCTCCTGGAATCGTCATCCCAGTCGATCAACGCAATTGCCTCAGGGGCCGCGGAAACCTGGCCTTCAAACATACAAGTCACAGAGCAATCAGGTGGAATGAATCGCCGGCTCTTGCCACTGAAACTGTTCAGTAGTGTCGCCGTTTCATCGTTCCCAATGAAATCTACTTCGGATATCCGGAGATAAGAATTTTCACACGCTTCCGAGAGTAGGTTTGAAAAATGTTTCAGCAGTCTCTGTATGGTGGTGTCTTCAAAAAGGTCAGTGCTGTAATCCAGGACTATTTTTAGTCGATCCTTTTCCTCGTAGACCCAGCAGGTGACATCAAAATTTGATCTGAAGGTTTCCAATTCAATTGGTAAGCAGTCGATTCCAGGTAATTCCAAAGGGGGTAAAGGCATGTTTTGGAGAACCATCATAACCTGGAAAACAGGGGTTCGAGCCAGGGATCTTTCAGGGTTTATTGCCTCTAGTATCTTTTCAAAAGGAACATCTTGATTGGCGTAAGCCCCCAGCGTATTTTCACGGACTTTCGCCAGCAGAGCGTCAAAACTTGTTTCTCCATCCAAACGAGTCCTTATCGCCACGGTATTTATGAAAAAACCTACTATAGATTCCAATTCCTTGCGGCTTCGATTGGCTACGAACGTCCCCACGCAAACATCGTCCTGCTGTGTGTAACGGTAAAGGAGGGCTTTGAAACCTGCGAGCAAGAGCATGAACAATGTCGCTCCATTTTTTGCGGCCAAGGCTCTTATCTTTGCGCATAGGTATTTATCTATTATCATCGATTCAGATGCTCCCCTATAACTCTGAATCGCAGGCCTAGGCTTGTCTATGGGAAGGTTTAGAGGTTCGGGTAATGTCAGGAATCTTTGCCGCCAGTAATTGAGTTGATTTTTTATGGGGTCACTTAGCATCCACTCCTTCTGTGCTCTCACATAATCGGTATATTGCACCTGCAGAGGAGTAAGCTGAACTGGCGCTCCCGACGCAAAACCTGAATAAAGATCCATCAATTCCCTGATGATGATGCCAGTGGACCAGCCATCGGATATAATATGGTTCATTGTAAACATGAGGACATGTTGGTCGAGGTCAAGTCGAAGAAGCAGGCACCTAAAAAGGGGGCCTTTAAAGAGGTCGAAACCTCTTTGAGACTCCTGAAGGCAGAGCATGCGAGCCTCAGTCTCCCTGCCTGACGCAGGGATGTGGTGGAGGTCCTCAAATCGAACAGCAAATGATTTTGGTTCTGAGATTACCTGCGCCGTATCCGAACCACGTTTTTCAAAAACGGTTCTTAAGCTTTGATGACGGTTAACTATTTCAGCTAGACTCTTGTTCAGGGAGACAGCGTCCAAAGGACCAACAAGCTTGTACGCCAAGCATATGTTGTAAGCGGGGGTTCCCGGTTCCAGTTGGTCTAGATACCATAGCCTCATCTGAGAAAAGGATAGTCCATTCTCTTCGAGGCCAACGCCAGGCGTGATTTTTCCAAGATCAGAATCAGGGGTTTCGGGAGCGCTGGATTGAATCAGTTTCGCCAAATCGGCCGGGGTCGGGGCCTGAAAAACATCAGACAACGCAACATTAACCCCGAAAGTGTCCCTGATTCTTGACACCAACTGCACGGCCAAAAGCGAATGACCGCCCATTGTGAAGAAGTTCGATTCGATTCCCAACGAATCTATTTTTAGGACCTCCTCAAAAAGACTTGTCAGTTTCGATTCAATTGGGGATATTGGACCCAGGGATCCTAATAGTCCACTCTGTATAATGTTGTCCTTGTCTGGCCCGGGAAGCGCTCTTTTGTCGGTCTTGCCATTCGGTGTGGCTGGGACTCGATCAAGCCTCACAAAGGCCGAGGGAATCATATAATCAGGCAGATATTTCTTCAGATGATCACGGATCAATTCAAGCGACAAAGAATGCCCTTCATCAATGACCATATACGCTACGAGTAGACTACCTCCCGTTCCGTCGTCCCTCAAAATGACCACGGCTTCCCTAACACCCCTGATTTTTCTGAGTTGAGTCTCAATTTCTCCCAGTTCAATCCTAAATCCTCTCAACTTAACCTGTTCATCAGTTCGTCCGAGAAATTCCAGATTGCCGTCATCAAGAATCAGAACAGTGTCGCCTGTCTTGTACATTCTGGCGTCGGGGTTGTCGCTGAACGGATCCTTGACAAATCTCTCGGCCGTGAGTTCTGGTCGGTTTAAATATCCAGCGGCCAGGCCTATGCCTCCTATAAATAATTCCCCTTGAGTCCCTGGCTCGACCTCGGTTCGTTGTTCATTTAGGACTCGGACATAAGTATTCTGAACTGGACGACCGATAGGAGTGTTTTCATGTACAATATTGTCTGGACTTATGGAGTATAATGTGGCGCAAATTGTCGTCTCAGTAGGTCCGTATCCATTTATTATGACCAACCCTGGAACCATATCATGGATTGACAGCAGTGTTCTCTCTCTAATGGGTTCAACTCCCACGAGGAGTCTTTTTAGTTTGCTTCTTCCTGGATTCTTTTGAACCCATTTTGCCAGGTCGGCGACCATAAAAGGCGGAATATAGGCGCTTGTCACCCGTTTTTCATATAACCAGTCCATGAGGTCTGGTCCTGATGTTCTTACTGAATCCGGGGTTACGATCAAGCAGGCGCCGTATACAAGGGGCGCAAATATTTCGTAAACAGAGACGTCGAAGTTAAGGCTGGTCCACCAACTGCAGATATCCCCCGGGCCAAGCGGTTGACGATTCTGAAAATCCGACAGAAGGTTAGTTACTCCGTTGTGGAGACAGCAAACGCCCTTTGGTTTGCCTGTAGAACCAGAGGTGTAAATGACATAGGCCATAGGATTGTCCATGACTTGGCCTGAATCTGATGAAATCGTATGAAAACTTGTCGTTTCGGAATCAAGGGAGATGGTTTTGACCGAAGAAGAAGCAAACAGGCTGGACAAATTTGAATCAACGCATACTGCCGGAGCGCGAGTGTCTTCAAGAATGTCCATTAAACGCTCTTCAGGATAGGCTGGATCAAGAGGAACGTAGGCGCATCCGGATTTCATAATTCCCAGCAACGCCTCAACAACTTTCGAGGAACGACTCATGGTTACACCGACGAGGGTGTGGGGATGGACTATCGATTCTTTGACGAGTTCGCTGACACGGTTTGATCTGAGGTCCAATTCTTCGTACGTAAGCTTTTGTTCACCACAAACGCAGGCTATGGCGTCGGGATTTTTTCTGGTCTGTTCGGCAATGCGTTTGTGAATGAACACAGATTCGCTGGACAAGACTAGAGGGCCATACGGCGCATGGTTAACTTTCCTATCCATTGGTCCCTCCACAACCCTTTTTTATTTGCGAAACATGATCCTGCATGTAAGGATGATTATCAAATGAAA
>JAZDKD010000182.1:0-2050 GCA_043803345.1 Pseudomonadota bacterium | reverse complement strand
CAATTTATTGATAATCAATCGAAAGGTGGCATTTTAGGGGGAGGAACGGGCCATACGTATAGCTTCCTGTAATCAGTAAAACGCCGCCCTTGAAGAAAATGCTTGATTTCAACCAGTTATCAATAATGTTGTTTTTTCGGTAATCATGATATTGGCGAGCCTTTCTGAGAGGGGCTTGCGGAAACATGATGCATGGTCTGGCGTCTCTTTGCCACAAAGCTGGAAACGGCTGAAACAATGGAAGGCGTTGCCCTAAACATGCGCGCACCGTATTTCTACCCGACCTCGACTCAATAATTAAAATCCGGAATGGAGTTAATGGACTATGGAAATGGAATCTAAAACTCTAACGGTGCAAGAAATACTCGATCTCAGAAAGAGCAACATGCTCTACGTAAATCCAGAGTACCAACGAGGGCAAGTGTGGACTCTCGCTCAAAAGAAAAGACTCATAGATTCTGTTTTGCGCGGATATCCACTCCCGTTAATTTATCTCAACCACATCAAGAGAGATGTTGCCGGAATGCAAAGAGAGGATCTTGAAATTATTGACGGACAACAACGGATAAACTCATTGTTTGAATATCGTGAAGGTGTTTTCAAACTTTTTGATCCTAAAAAGGATGATAAGGAAGCGAGGTTTCCTCAATTCATAGTCGACATGCCCTGTCCTTGGGCTGGATGTTCCTTTGAGGCTTTGTCGTCCGATCTTAAGACGTCATTTTTGGAAACAAAGCTACCTGTTGTTAAGATCACCATACAGAAAGATGTAGAAGCGCGTGACCTGTTCATCCGCTTGCAGGCAGGATTGCCTCTGAACGCTCAAGAAAAGAGGGATGCTTGGCCTGGAGGGTTTACTGACTTCATTTTGAGGTTTGCAGGCAAGCCGGAGATCACGAGATACCAAGGCCATGAATTCTTCTCGAAATTGATCGGAGGGCAGGTAGGCTCAGCACGAGGTAAAGCTCGTCAACTTTGTGCTCAGATGGCGATGCTGCTTTTTGAACTGCGTCGCAACGGGTCCTGGATTGATCTAAGGACACAAAGCATAGATGATTACTATTATAAACATTTGGATTTCGATCCATCTGGTTTGGAGGCTCTACGATTTTCCAAAGCACTTGACATGATAGTCAAACTCCTTGGCGATGGTATGCGGCGAAAACTGAAAGCACACGAAGCTATACACCTTATGCTCTTAGTTGATTCGCTTATAGATGACTACACCGTGTCATGGCAAACTGTATTCGCTGCTGCCTTTGACAAGTTCACCGACTGCGTCAACAAAGACAAGCGAACACGGAACTCTGGCAACCCAGGTGAATTCTGGGCAAACTACGATGTACACACTCGCACAAATTCCGCAGCTGCTGATACGATCAGGGTCCGACATAAGTTCTTTTCAAAGAAAATGTTCGAGTTTCTATCGCCTCTCACTTTGCGTGATCCAAATAGGCAGTTCGGCCAGCTCGAACGAGAGATTATCTACTACCGTGAAAACAAACGGTGTGTGTTCTGCGGTGAAACTATTATATGGACCGAATTGGATATTCATCACGTCGATTCTCATTCACAAGGCGGTACCACTACACTCGACAATGGGCGTGCTGTCCACAGAATTTGCCATCCGAGAGGAAAACAAGATTCAGAAAAGGGTACTTCCGCCGATTCCTTGGCACAGACAACTACTTCTAATTCAGTATCAGCATCGGATTCGACTGATCTGCTTCAAGGTGCTACTGTCGATGGACGACTAAGACCTTCTACCAGTACAGCATTGCCACCAGATGGAACCATCTGTCGTTTCCGGTATGGCGGACAAACGCAGAACGGGCGAATAGAAAACAGAACTTTCATTGCTGAAAATCATGGCGTCTTCAGAACGTTTAGCGGTGCTTCTTGTAAGATAACTGGCACGAGTCGTAATGGCTGGCGTGACTGGGAGATCCAGCTCCCAGGAACGAATGATTGGATATTAGCCGATACTTGGCGGTCGATATAAAATCATTCCGACTCGTTAAAGTATTATCAACTCTTTTAATCCAAAATA
>JAZDKD010000181.1:0-3992 GCA_043803345.1 Pseudomonadota bacterium | reverse complement strand
TGAGAAAATTTTCGTGCCTTTGCTGGTATCAGTTCCGAACTGAGTAAACCAGTCGGCGCCGTTATTTATGATGAGCGGCACATTGGCCCATGTCTCGACATTGTTCAAAACACTTGGTTTGCCCCAAAGGCCCACGACATTGGAACGGATATACTTCGGTCTGGGCTCTCCAGCTCTTCCTTCCAAGGCTGTCATCAGAGCGGTTGACTCACCGCAGACGAAAGCGCCGGCGCCTTTGTGCACCTTGACGATGAAATCAAATCCTGAGCCAAGGATATTTTTTCCCAGAAGCCCATGTTCCTCGGCCTGCCGAATAGCGATGTTCACATTCTCGACCGCTAGGGGGTATTCCTGTCGTACATAAATATAACCTTCATGTGAACCGATGGCATAAGCGCCGATAGCCAATCCTTCGAGGACTGAGTGAGGATTCCCCTCGAGAAGACTCCTATCCATGTAAGCGCCGGGGTCCCCTTCGTCAGCGTTGACAATTACATACTTTACATCGCTCGGGGCATTACGGGATCCTTCCCACTTGGCCCCGGCCGGGAAACCTCCTCCTCCTCTTCCTCTGAGGTTGGCTTTCTTGACTTCCTGTAAAACCTCTTCAGGCGTCATCCCGGATAAAGCTTTGGCCAGCGCTGAATAACCACCGATTGCCAGATAGTCATCAATATTTTTGGGATCAACATTGACGTTGGAACCAAATACAATACGTCCCTGGTTCTTGTAAAACGGGATCTCGGATTCATGAACTATCTTTTCTTTGGTAGCAGGGTCCGTGTAAAGCAAACGCTCGATAATCTTCTTCTCCTTTATGGTTTCGGAGATAATCTCAGGAGCGTCTTCAGGCTTGATCTGGAAATAGCAAGTTTCCTCGGGACGGATAACGATGATCGGACCTCGCTCACAAAAACCGTGGCAGCCGGTCCTCCTAAGTTCTACCTGATCCTCTAGGCCATGTTTCCGTATCTCTTCCTGGATACTGGTGGCCACTTCACGACTGCCGGAAGCATGGCAGGCGGATCCGGAGCATAGTGTGATGCAGGTTTTATTTGGGTCTCTTTGTGAAAGGATGTTACTTCTGAAAGTTTCCAGTTCAGCAGGTGAATTTATCCGCGACATAGTTTTTCCTTAGTCGTAATTTTTTAACACGTCTGCGGTCTGTGCAGGCGCCATCTTGCCGTGAGTCTTTCCGTCTATTTCGACCACGGGTCCCAAAGCGCAGCATCCAAGACAGTTAACCGTTTCCAGGCTAAACTTGAGTTCAAGGTCGGTTTCACCCGGCTTAATTCCGGTCATACCTTCCACTGTGTCGAGCACCCGAGACGCTCCCCGCACATGGCATGCCGTTCCAACACAAATATGGATTTGATGGCGTCCCTTAGGAACCAAACTAAAGGCTTTATAGAAGGTGGCGATATGTTGTATCCGGGTCAGAGGAACCTGCAGTCTTTCGGCGACTCTCTCCAAAGCTTCCTTAGGAAGCCAGTTATTTTCTGACTGAATGTCTAGTAGGACCTGAATTAGATAACTGGGATCGCAGTTGTGTTTATCAATAATCTGGTCAACTCTGTCTTTTTCCATAGCCTCTATCCTAGTCTTGTTTATTACTTCTGATCCACCGCTGGTTCTTGGCCTCAAGCGAGCGCATAACGCTTCTGGGTTTGATCGTATCTGACCAATCTTTGCTTCGATGAGGCGTTAAGGTGTCTTGACACTTTAGATGGGGTTAGCCCTAAACTCTTGGCGATTTCGGCAGTGGACAAGGGACCTTCTCTCAGAAGCGAAACTATTTGTGATATTGACAGTTTATCAGCAATTGTTTCCTCAAATAGCCGCTTCAGTTCGTCGCTGTCAAAGAATTTGCGGAATTCATCTTCCGTCATGGCAGGCAGTCTCAACCGCTCCCGTTCGACGAGTCTTATATAGGGGATAAGCTGGATGACGGATTCAAGTTTGAACCTTAATTCCTTCTCGGTTAGGCCTTCTCCCCGTCCAATGGGTCCCAGTTCCTTCACATTCCTGACAAACCCATTAACACCCTCGACAAAAAGGTTGGATTCACTGCCCGACATGAATTCGATCCTCAATCTCTCCGGGTTAAGCCCAATGTGTTCCAACAATTTCCTGGCAAGATTCACCATGGTTAGCGCATGGTAATTCCCGTGAGTGATATAGTTGCATTCATTCAAGTGGCAGGCGCCAAGGAATACCCCATCCGCTCCCTTTAAGAAAGCTCGGAACACATGCGCCATATCGACTCGACCTGAACACATAACCCGGATAAGTCTCATTTCAGTTGTATATTGACTTCTGGAAACTCCAGCTAAGTCGGCTGCGCCGTATGCTCACCAATGGCACACAAAACCCAATATCTTTGGTTTAAATTTAAGCCCTGCGCTCATACGTTTTCACCTCTTACTTCGTCATCCCTACTTTATTCATTGAAATGTTTCTACATAGCCGCAACCGCTGCGTCCACGGGCTGCATGATCTCTTCCTCTGGGAAAGCGGCGTCAATTGCGCTAAAAATCTCCTCGTCCGTATAATGCTTCAACTGTATCGCATTAGTGGCGCATTTTGTGTTGCACAGACCATCTCCTTTACATAGAACTGGGTTGACCCGTGCCTTCCTGCCCTGCGGGGATTCATAAAAATCTATGGCCCCATAGTTGCAAACCGTTATGCAGGCCCCGCAAGAAACACACTTACTTTCGTCCACTTCGGCCACAGAACCGGAAGCTACAATCGAATCGCGGGAAAGAAGCGTTAACACTCTTCCTGCGGCTCCATAAGCCTGGTTGATTGTTTCATTTATGAACTTAGGATAATGAGCCAGACCGCAAAGATATACGCCATCTGTGCCAAACTCAACAGGCCTTAATTTGACATGAGCTTCTTTGAAGAAGCCATCAGGGTTCAAAGTAACCTTGAATAATCCGGCGATTTCTTTGGTCGATTCTGAAGGAATAACAGCCGCCGCCAAAGAAACTATATCCGCGTCCAGCAAAAGTTTCTTTCCCAGGATAAAATCGGTCACAGTAACTTTTAAGACCGGCTGACCCTCGTCCGACTCACCGGCTTCAACCTCCGGTAAATCCTGAGGTTCATAGCGAATGAACTTTATGTCCTTGTTTGAAGCCTCCCGGTAATAGTCCTCATTGAAACCATAGGTTCTCATATCCCGAAAGAGGACGTAAATGTCCACTTCCGGATTTATCTCTTTAAGTTTCAATGCATTCTTCACGGCCTGACTGCAACACAAACGACTACAGTAGTTTCTGTCTTCATTTCTGCAGCCTACGCATTGGATCATCACGAGACTCTTTGCGTTAATTATATTCTCGTCTCCCTGGGTGATTTTCCCCTCTAACTCAAGGTGGGTAATCACCCTTTCATCTTCACCATAAAGATATTCAGTGGGAGTGTACAGGTCAGCGCCTATAGCCAAGACAGCCGCCCCGTGTTTTATCTCTGTGAATCCCCTATCAGACTTCACCGTTGTAGTGAAGTTGCCGACATAGCCTTTGGCGTCAACGATTTTAGCATCATGGTAGACATGTATAAGGGGGTGTTGATATACCTTCGTTATGAGATCTCTGAGGTATTCCTGAACATCCAGCCCATCTAAAGTAGAATGAATTCTTAGAGCTATTCCGCCGAGTTCCGTGTTTTTTTCCACTAAATGAGCCTCGTGCCCCTGGTTGGCAATGGAGAGAGCGCAATTCATGCCTGCTATTCCTCCACCGACCACCAGAGCGGCCTTGTTGACCGGCAAGTCAAACTCCTGCAACGGCTCCAGTCGGCACGCCCGGGCTACGGACATCCGGGTAATATCCTTGGCCTTCTGTGTTGCTGCTTCTTGTTCTTTCGAGTGGACCCAGGAGTTGTGCTCCCTGATATTAGCCATTTCGTAGTAATACTGATTAATGCCCGCCTCTCGAACGGTGTCCCGGAATAATGGTTCAAGGGTCCTCGGGCTGCAGGCA
>JAZDKD010000180.1:0-2152 GCA_043803345.1 Pseudomonadota bacterium | reverse complement strand
GGGACGAACCCTATTCCCCCGCTAATTCGCTTGCTTAACCCCCATCGGCTGATATCAAGAGAATCGAGGAATATCTCTCCTTGCAAACGGTTCCCCAAACCAAGGATTAGGCGGACAAGCTCTTCTTCACCGGCGCCCCTTGCCCCCACGACTCCAACAATCTCGCCACCTCTTACCTCAAGGCTAAAGGGTTTGATTAATTTATCACTCACCAGATTTGTGATTTTAAGAACAGGCTCTGGGGTTAACTGGGTTTCAGCGTCGAAACTGGTCTTGATATCTCGGCCCACCATAAGTCGCGATACTTCAACTTTGTCAAGCTCATCGACTCTTTTCGTGGCAACATTAACCCCATCCTTGATGATCGTGATTCGATCGCAAGTTTCGAACACCTCATCCAGCACATGGGATATATAGATCACGGTAAGCCCCTGACTTCTCAGCCTTCGAAGTACAGCAAAATAGGTCTTAATCTCCGCGCCGGTCAGTGAAGTCGTCGGCTCATCCAAAATAACAATTTTTTTTTGTTCATAGAGGATCTTGGCTAGCATGACCATTTGTTTCTCACCCAGAGTCAAGAGCCCCACAGGCGTAAATGTATCTTTGGTTAGTTTAACTTCTTGTAGAAGTGGCTGAACTGTTTTTCGTACTTGATTCCGGTCGAGAAAGCGAAATGGACCATAGGTCGGCAAAGACCCCATCATGATGTTTTCACCGATGGACATGGACTCAATCAGGTTGGTATCCTGATAGACAGTTGAAAACCCGATTGACCGTGCGGCCTGCGTATCTTTGATTCTAACCTCCTGCCCCTCAAATAATATTCGGCCACTCGTCCTGGAATAAACGCCCGTCAGTATCTTGATAAGCGTCGATTTTCCAGCCCCGTTCTCACCCAATAGTCCGTGGATCTCTCCTTCTTTGAGGACGAAATCAACCCCCCTAAGTACCTCCACACCTAGAAAAGATTTGCGTAATTCGCGAACTTCAAGGATTGTCTTTCGCTGAGTATCTCTCAGAACACTTTCGTACTCGAACTTCAAATTTTCATAATATCGAGCGTTTTCAACAGCAATAGCACACTGGTCAGTCAAGATCGCTATAAAGCTAAGCTCTTCCTGTGAGAAAATTCTAGGTGAGCTAGTAAACAGCCGGAGTACCCCGATGACCTTGTTCTTAAGCAACATCGGAGCGCACACCATGCTCCCTATTCCTTCCCGGGCAGCATCCTCTCGGTATTGAACCCGCTCATCATTCTGTGCATCACGTATCTCAACAATTTCCCCCCTCATGGCCTCAGTCAGCGACGCGCGTGCATCGATCGGACCTTTATCAAGATAGCCTTGACTCAACCCCAGACTCATTTTGAGTTCCAGGGTTCGTTTCATCGGATTGTACAGGCGAACGAGACATCCCTTGAGATCCAAGATCTTCACAACGGCCTTCGCAACGAGATCTAGCACCTCGTCTAGAGATCGCGTTGAGCTGATAATCTTGCCCACACTCTGAAGTTCCATTAGATACTCTATCTGCCGCTGTTGTTGCTCTTTCTCTTCTGCATTCCTAAAAGCAATGCCTATTCTGTCAGAAATTGTTGATATAAGCTGAACTTCTTCATGCGAAAATTCCCGTGGCTGCTCAGAAAATAATCTTAATACACCGATCACTTCGTCTCTGGCGAAGATGGGAAACGTCATAATCGCGCCAATGCCTTCTTCCCTAATTTCTTCGGGATACTGTAGCCGATTGTCTTTTGAAGTGTTAGGGACAACAATGGGTTTACCGCTTTCAATGGCCTGCATTGTGATTTGATCATCGTTTGGATATCCCTTGTCCAGATATCTTTGACTTAAACCGTGATACGCCATCAATTCAAGGTGACCCGTATGCGTCAAAAAAAGAATCAAACAACCGTTCAAGTCGAGTAGTCGGCATATTTTGGCTGAAATTTCATTCAGACGCTCTTTGATGGAAACTTTTAGCGCGAATGTCTGACTAAGGTCCAGGAACCCCCGGAGAAGAGCATTTTCACTCGTAGCCTTCTTTGGCTCACAGCTTTGGCTAGATTCAATATCCATGTGTAGGCTCCCGTTCTTCCTAGATGCTTCAACTTCACATGTAATAGACGTAGTCTTGAGTGACAATACATTTT
>JAZDKD010000179.1:0-5936 GCA_043803345.1 Pseudomonadota bacterium | reverse complement strand
CATCTATCACAAGCGACTATCCCTTGGTTGTTAAGACAGAGGCCCATGTCAACTAGATACCTTGAGGGAACGGCCTGGGCGAAAGGTATAAATATAGCCCTTCTTATTGAGAGGCCAGCGTTGAATTCATCTGGAGCCAGTTGAGGGCAAGCTTGAATGCAATCACCACATGCCGTGCATCCATCTGTTACATAACGAGCCTTCTTAAGAATTTTCACCCTGAAGTTTCCGATATGGCCCGCAATCTCTTGAATTTCCGAGAGAGTTAACAATTCGATATTCGGATGACGACCCACCTCACTCATTTTAGGGGCCAGGATACAAATGGAGCAATCCATGGTAGGGAATGTTTTATCTATCTGAGCCATCCTGCCGCCAATGCTACCGCTTTTTTCCACCAGGAAAACCTTGTAGCCCGCGTCAGCCATGTCTAAAGCAGCCTGAATCCCGGCGATTCCACCCCCAATTACCATCGACGAACGTTTGACCGGGACCGAAAGCTCAAACTGTGGCTCAAGCCTCGCAGCCCTGGCTACAGCCATGGCTACTAGATCTTTGGCTTTCGATGTAGCCGCTTCCCTGTCATGGAGATGAACCCACGAACAGTGCTCCCGGATATTTGCCATTTCCAGCAGGTAAGGGTTCAAACCTGCACTCTCACAGGCGGCCCTAAAAGTTGGTTCATGAAGCCTGGGGGTGCAAGAAGCCACTACAACGCGGTTAAGTTTTTGTTCACGGATGTCAGTCTTAATTTGCTCCTGGCCTGGTTCGGAGCAGGTGTACAGGGAATCCTTCGCCAGTGTGACGTGCGGAAGTGTGCTGGCAAATTGAGCTACGGCTTCACAGTCAACCGTGCCGCCAATGTTCTTCCCGCAGTGACAAACATAAACACCTATACTGAGATCCGCGGAATTCGGTTTATTTTCTATGTTGACCATCGCCTGTTTCAATTCAGATGTCTCCTTGCGGCGAGTTGAGACTAAAAGTCTCGGGGATCAATCTTTGCCTAGCAATGACTGTCCGTATTCGAATCCTTTGTCAAAAGCGGTAAGGTTGAAATCTTCCGTGCCCTTAGGAATGGAGGCCAAAACAGCTTTTTTTAGGGATTCGTATTCCACAACTTCCCCCAGAGAGGCCAATGCTCCCAGCATCACGATGTTCGCCACGATACGACGTCCCAAGCTCTCGGCGATTTTTGTCGCGGGCACCCTGTAAACCTTCAACCCTTCAGGATCTTCTTCAATCTGAACAAGGTCCTCGTCGAGAATCAAAACTCCTCTGCTCCTCACTACAGTCCCGTAGGTACTCCACGCTCCTTGACTCATAAGCACCAGGACATCAGGTTCGGAAACTTTTGGGTAGTGAATTACGCAGTCTGATATCACAACGTCTGCGCTACAGGATCCTCCTCGGGCCTCGGGACCATAACTCTGAGTGAATACGGCGTGTTTACCCTCATGAATAGCCGCCGCCTTGCCCAATATTTGGCCTGACAAAATGATACCCTGTCCTCCAAATCCCGCCAGTCTTATTTCTTTCTTTGCCATCAGGCGGCTCTCCCTTTACCTAGCTTGTCGCCTTTTGCTAAAACCTTGGAAACAACATTAGTCTGGTAGTTTTGAAGAAAATCCGGGCGTTCCACATCCGAAAAAGTCCCAACCACAATTTTACCTCTGAGTTTTATCTCAGCGAGGCCCGGATCAATTCCGTTCCTGATTTCAGAGTTTTCCCTATAAAATCTCATCTCTTCCAGGCCACTACCTAGTTTGTTTGGCCTCCCATAGCCTGTTGGACAGGGGGCGATAGCCTCGATGAATGTGAAGCCTTTTTTGTCCAGGCTTTGTGAAATCGAGTGGACGAGTTGTCGAGGGTGAAAAGTGGTCCATCTGGCTACGTAGACTGCGCCGGCGGCGTGTGCAACGGCAGGAAGATTGAACGGCGCTTCGGCATTGCCCGTGGGGGTTGTGGAGGTTTTTGCCTCCAGTGGTGTTGTGGGCGCTACCTGTCCTCCGGTCATTCCAAAATTGAAATTGTTAACGCAAATCACCTTTATGTTAACGTTTCTGCGCGCTGCGTGAATCAAATGGTTGCCGCCGATAGCGAACAGATCGCCATCGCCTGAAAAGACAGTCACACATGTGTCAGGTTTCGCAAGAGCCAGGCCAGTGGCAAAGGGGATGGCTCTTCCATGGGTCGTGTGATAGGTGTCCATGTCAAGATAACCCGCAACCCGGCCCGTACATCCAATTCCCGAGACGACAGCGCATTTGTCGGTTGGCAGACCTTTTCTCCTTATTGCTTCAATGAACGTAGTTAACACCACCCCCAATCCACAACCCGGACACCAGATGTGAGGAATTCTCCCTGGTTTAAGATATTTGTCGTCCGGATGAAGACCATGATCCTTCTGAATCACGTCGTCCGCAGCCTCCTTGTTGAATGGCTGTAGTTTTCTGCAACGTACTTTCATTCTTGTTCCTAACGATTTCCAGAAAATCTTTTCTCGAAAAGTAATTCTACATAATGTTCTTTACTTATAAAAACTCTGCTACCCCTGCTTCGATCTCTTCCGGAGAATGAATTGAACCTCCCATGAGCGCCAGCAAAAGAACTTCCGATTGACCAGCTACAGTCCTTTCAACCTCGTAAGCCATCTGTCCATAATTAATTTCCGGTACGACAAATGCCTTTACTCTGCCTGCCATTGATCGAATCAGGGACGAGGGAAACGGCCAAACAGTGATCAATCTCAATAGACCAACTTTGTATCCTTTTCCCCTCAAATTTTCGACGGCTTGCCTTGCCACACGAGCGCTACAACCATAGGCTACAACTACAACCGTTGCGTCCTCCAAACCAATCGTCTCAACTCGAATGATCTTATGGGCGTTTTTCCTTATCTTGTCGACGAGATGGCGAACATTCCTCTCTTGAACGACATCTGTTATGACAGGGTAGCCTCGTTCATCATGGGTTAGACCTGTGACATGCACGTGATACCCCTGACCCGTTATCGCCATAGGCGAAGGCATGTTGGATGAACTCTCGAATGGAAGATATTCGTCCTTGCCGACCTTCGGTTGTGGCCGATCTACAACTGTTAATTCTGATTTCTTTGGAATAACCACTCTTTCGCTCATGTGGCCAATCATCTCGTCGGCCAGGACAAAAACAGGAAGGCGGTAAATCTCGGAAAAATTAAATGCAGCCAAGGTAAGATCAAAACATTCCTGCGGCGATGAGGGAACAAGAGCGATGCAACCATAGTCACCGTGAGAACCCCATCGGGCCTGCATTACGTCGGCCTGGCCAACAAGTGTGGGAAGTCCAGTGGATGGGCCTCCTCTCTGAATGTTTACAACGACACACGGTGTCTCCGTCATCATGCCAAGCCCGATATTTTCCATCATCAAAGAGAAGCCAGGGCCTGACGTGGCGGTCATAGACTTCACACCACCCCACGATGCCCCAAGAATGGCTGCCATTGAAGCTATCTCATCTTCCATCTGGATGTAAATTCCGCCCACTTCGGGTAGCCTTCTGGCCATTCGTTCCGCCACTTCGGTAGCCGGTGTTATAGGGTATCCGGCAAAAAAGCGACATCCAGCAGCGATTCCGCCTTCCGCGCAAGCGGCGTCACCATGAATGAAGTGTTCGCCGGTTAAGACCTCTTTGCCCATTTGTATTTGTCCTCACACTAATAACCCTTCTCTTACAACTGAGAAGGGTCCCATAAAAACTTTGCAAATGGAGAAAAGCCAAATTCTTCGAATGGATCAAGACGAGAATGTTCAGACGATCTCAAAAAAATCCGTCAGTTAACTTTTCACATACCTTTTATCTTTACGGGAATATCTCGTGGATACTTTTAGAATGTCGTTCTCTGTTATTTTCTTAGCTTCATCGAGTTTTGTAAAGATCGCGAACTCAGGACAAATAAGGCTACAAAGTCCGCAATCCGCACAGTCTTCCGCATAAGAAACAACTTCTGGGGGATGGTATCCCTTCGAGTTGAAACGCTTACTCTGCTTTAAACAACCATTAGGACAAAACTCTATGCAAAAGCCGCATCCTTTACAACGGTTTTCAATAATTCGCACCGTGCCGTGCGGGATTGAATGAGCCTCCGAGTCAAGTGGTAGCCGCCAGAATTTCATAACGGGTTGGCTCCAAATAAAGAGTTTAAACCTTATTATTATAATTTATTTTACTCAAGAGTCAACCCAAGCCCGTTAGAAGCGTTATTCTTCTTTGTCATCAGGCTGAGAGGACTTTACCGTTAGGACAGGACACATGGCGGTCCTTACCACGTTCTCCGCCGTGCTGCCCAGAATCAGAAGCCTGAAACCCGTCCAACCGTGGGTTCCCATAACAATCAGATCTACTTCGTTCTCTTCTGCGAATCGCGTAATTTCGGCGGCAGGAACGCCAACTCTAGAGGTAGTGACGATCTCCTTAAATTGATCTTTGTACTCCGACTTGATTTCTTCAAAAGCCGTTTGAACAGACTCCTCTATATTTAGTAAAACAGACTGAAGGTCAAATGGTACCCCCGCTTCGAACGCGGGATAACCGAGACGAGAAGAATTCACTACATGGAGGATGTACAGGCTTGCATCGAAGGCTTTTGCAAAATCAACAGCATAATCTCTCGCGTGACGCGAGTTTCCCGAAAAATCTGTGCAAAAAAGAATTTTCTTCGGTACCATCGACGTTTCTCCTTGGATCAGAGTTTTTTCATTGCCCACTCCTGATTACAGCATCTCATAAATCAAACCCAATATCAAAAAGTTCTTTTTATCAAAATAAGTCAGGTTTCTGATGTTCCCAAAAAGATAAAATGCTATTACACTGGAATCTGGGTGTAGATGACGGAAACAATTTCCCGTTTCTGTCGAAGCCTAAAACAATATCATTCTTTGCGGGGTTCCCATTATGGATCAATGGACGTTCGGATTGACCATGACTCTGGTCGGGGTTACGGGTACATTCATAACTATGATAGGCCTTATCGTTTCAATGAACGTGCTCAAGAGAATTTTTCCTCTAAAACCTGTTGAACAAAACAACACACAAGAAAAGAAATCATAGGAGGCGCCAAAATGTTTGAAAGCTTCGTAAGTGGCCTGTCAGGATTGACACTTGGCGCAAAGTTTATCGTCACATCTGGTGGCCCTAACCTGATAATGCTTGTCATTGCGGCAATTTTATTGTACCTGGCCATTAAAAAGGGAGTTGAGCCCTTACTCTTGGTTCCCATCGCATTCGGCTGCATTCTCGTAAATATGCCTCTGAGTGAACTTATGCACGAGGGAGGAATAATCAAATTTTTCTATGATATAGGGATAATAACCGAAGTATTTCCGCTTATCATATTCATTGGAATCGGAGCAATGACCGATTTTGGACCCCTACTGGAAAATCCAAAGATTCTTCTCTTTGGGGCCGCGGGTCAATTAGGTATTTTTCTTACTCTTCTCCTGGCCTTGGCGCTGGGCTTCACAAAACTTGAATCCGTCTGCATAGGAGTCATTGGGGCTTGCGACGGACCAACGGCAATTTACGTCACGTCCCAGTATGCGCCTCATTTGCTTGGGGCGGTTTCAGTGGCCGCATATTCGTATATGGCCCTTGTTCCAATAATTCAACCGCCTATTATGAGGATGCTGATAACAAAAAAAGAAGCCACGGTAAAAATGGGGGTCGACAAGTCCAACGTTTCCACCCAAACCAGACTGCTTTTCCCGATAATAGTGACGCTCGTCACTGGTTTGATTGCGCCGAAAGGTCTCCCTTTAATGGGAATGATAATGTTTGGTAATTTCATGAAGGAAAGCGGAGTCGTTCAGAGACTCACCGGAGCTTCAGAAAATGAACTGGCCAATATTGTGACCCTTTTCCTCGGACTGGCCATTGGTGGAACCATGGAGGGACAC
>JAZDKD010000178.1:0-2477 GCA_043803345.1 Pseudomonadota bacterium | reverse complement strand
GTTGAGGAAAAACAATTAGAAAGGATGGAAATTTTAGTCAGCCACTCAACTCACGTTTTTCGTCTTCTGGCTCATGGCAAAGATTCATCAACCCAAGTCCTCTATGAGTGCAAGATTGGTCTTGGAGCCCCGGAATTTCCTACACCGGTTGGAGTGTATTACGTCACACATATTTATGATCAAGACCCTTGGTGGATACCACCTCCCAATAGAGCTTGGGCAGCGGGGGATTCCCCAAGCAAAAGAGTGTATGGAGGCACAATGGCGCCTCTGTTAAAGAAAAGAAATGTTTCGTCCAAGAAAAAAGACCTCCAGGAAGAGGATCGGATAGAAGGGCCTGTTAAACTCGAAGATTATGGCTATAGATTCCACGGTACTAATGCTCCAAGAAGCATAGGACGGAATCAGTCTCATGGTTGTGTCCGGATGATCTCTGATGATGCCAGAAAGGTAGCCAGCATAATCAAGGATCGAGTGGGTATCGCAGACCGTAAAGAATCAGAAAATGGTTCTTACGCAATACTGAAATCACCCGTTAGGCTTAACCTTGTTAAATGAAAACCTCTGTATCCACTATTTTGATGTGGTCAATAACAATCTGACTTTGTTGATTAAAGGTCATATGGCTAAGGACTGGAATCAATCTTTATCCGGTTTTGAAAGGGTCCCTAAACATAAATCCACATATGCTGAAATCAACAGGGCACCCATGGAGTTCTCCGAATCAAGCTCCCCGATTGTAGGTGGGAGCGTTCTTCGAAGTCTTACCTTTGAGATGAACATGATAATACTCGTAAGTTAGCGGTCTGCCGTCTGCTAATGCCTTTGAGTAAACAACTTCTCCGACAAACACTGTATGGGTAATGACATCCAGGGTATGAGTGACCTTTATTTCCATAACCCCTAGCGCGTAATCTGTCACCAATGGGCATCCTGTGAGGCCCTCTATGTATCCAACTTTCTCAAATTTGTTAACGTCCCTGCCTGATTTGAAACCAAAAAGCCCAATAAATGGAAACGGGGTTGAATCTCCTAGTACTGATACTCCAAAACGTTTACTGGAAGAGATGAGTTCGTGAGTGAAATTCTTTCGATTAATTATGACGGCGAAGCAAGGTGGATCCGATGTAACTTGGATGACAGTGTTGACTATCTGGCCATTTTTTCTCTTATCGTCAAAAGATGAGATTAAATATAGGCCGTAACTAACTTCTCGGAACACGTTGTGATCGACTTCAGGAACCATGGGAAACCTCTCTGGTTTGCGTGGGAAATTATAGAGCGTACAGACACGGCGTCTTAGTCAGAATCAGTTATCACTGTTAGGTTTTTCGAAAAGCCTTTCACATTCAATCTCCTGATTGCCCCCAATCTTTTTCAATGGCGTAATCTATTATCCTGTCTACATAATCGGCTGTGATGGGAGGCACAGGCATGTCGCTCAGCGCCGAGTCAATATTGGAACGGTCAAAAACCGGGTTATTCGCAAAATGCAACAATATGGTTTGCATCTGACGCCAAACCATGCGTTCAATCCTGTTTCTAGGTTGAGTAAAGGGAGCTCCAGCGCCCGCGAATCTGAGACCGCCAACTTTGAATCTGTCACACACATGGTTCAATGTCCATTCATGAGTTGGCGGTTCCGGGTGAGTCAAATGATATATCTTGTTGTGATTTTCAGGTTTTTCTATAATTCTGACAGTCGCTTTAGCAACGTAATCCACCGGTATCACGTTTGACTCTCCATCAGGATTTGCTGGAATATCAATATTAAGTCGCATGCGATCAAGATCCTTTGCATCGGCCATAAGCCTGTCAAGGAGGTGAGCCGCCTGAAACAGGATGTACCATCCGGAAAAAGAAGTGCATCTGCCGGTTTCCGAGTGGCCAATTATGATCGAGGGCCTGAGAAGGGTTGCCATACCGTTCCATATCTGTTCGGCTTCCCACTTGCTTTCCTCATAAACGTTAACAAAATCGCCCCTAGGGTGATTAAACTCCTTTACCAACTCTCCCTGTATCAATCCGCAAACATAAGCCGTGCTAATTACATGAACCTTTAGTGGCTTACGGTCCATCAATTTCCGGAAGGTTGTAGTGGAACCCAAATTAGTTTTGAGAGGCTCTCCCTTTTCATCCATGTGGAGTCGCGTAGAGGCCGCGCTATGAAGCAGTGAGTCGACATCTTCGAGACCAGGGTATTGAGCGCACCATCGCTCCCATTGTTCGTTTGCTTCCAGGAGGTTTCCCTTGAACCATTTCAGAGATTCTGCGCTTCGAGGGAGTCCCATACTGCTCAATAAACGTACAGTGTCCAATTTTCGAGATTCACTTCTGTAATGGGCCCAGACACTGTGGTCCCGTTCCAGCAAATTCGCCAGGAGGTACTCTCCCAGGAATCCAGTTCCCCCTGTGAGAAGAACATTCATAGAATCGGGCATTTGTCCTCCATAGGCTCCAAGAGCCAGAAAAAATTG
>JAZDKD010000177.1:0-2457 GCA_043803345.1 Pseudomonadota bacterium | reverse complement strand
ACAATCAGCCGCCATGGGTAGAGTTGGATTCGAAGAATTGGCTGGACATTCAGGGAGCGCAAACGCCGTAGCAACGAAGTTGTTCGATATTGTCAGTCCTGAAGGAAAGGCGTGACATCTCCTTTACCGTCTCTAATAACTGTAGGAGAACCATCTAGAAGGCTTATCACAGTTGAAGGTTCCGGAAAGAAAACTCCGCCGTCGATTACCAAGTCGATTTGACCTCTATATATACGTTCAATCTCTCTCGGGTCATCTAGTAGCTGATCGTCCGGCAATCTAACCGAAGAACTCAGTATCGGATTTCCCAATTCAGCGAGCAAAGCCTGGCAAATTCGGTTGTCAGGAATCCTTATGCCAACTTCCTGTTTCTTGGTTAGGACAATTCGAGGGACGAGCCTGGTAGCCTTAAGGATAAATGTATATGCTCCGGGGAGATGTTTTCTGAGTAACTTATAATCATTATCAGTTACCTGCGCATACAGCGAGATGGTTTTTAAGTCGGCGAAAACAAACGAGAGATGCCTCTTGTTGTCTATCTTTTTTATCCTACGGACTTTCTCAAGGGCTTTGCGACTTGCGATATCACAACCAAGACCATAGACAGTGTCCGTCGGGTAGGCTATTACGCCGTCTCGTTTGAGTATATCGACCACCTTGGATATATGTCTTAATTGTGGGTTAACTGGGTTTATTTGTAGTATCATCTTGGTCGCCTGGATAAACGACTTTTCCTTCTACGAGAATGTCCGGTCCTATCCTGGATGAGCGCATGTCCACCAATCTGGGGGCTTGTTCCAATCTGTCTATGCCGGCCCCGGAGACTCCACTGGGAGCTGATTTTCCTCCGATGATTATTGGAGCGTAAAAGAACATGCAACGATCAACAATTCTAGCTTCTAGAGCCCCCCAAGCGAGTCCAGCTCCACCTTCGATCAGTAATGAGGTGATCCCGATTTGATAAAGGCTTGTAAGCAGGTCTCTCAGGTCCACTTTTTCAACACTGGTTGTTTCGATGATCCTGCATCCTTTTTTTTCCAGTCTGGCTTTGAGCCTTGACGGCGGATTGCTGCGAGTTGCTATTATTACTCCAGCCGGTGACATCTGGTTGAAAATGTTTGCTTCAAGAGGAGTTCTTAAATTGGAATCCGCTACTATTCGTATAGGGTCCCTGCCTTCTCGACCGTTCAGCCGTGTCGTTAGGAAGGGGTTGTCGGCGAGCACGGTTCTTATTCCAACCATGACTGCTGTCACTCTATCCCTTAGACGATGAACTCTCATTCTAGATTGTTCAGAAGTAATCCACTGAGAATGCCCTGTCCTCGTTGCGATTCTTCCATCTAAACTCATAGCGAGTTTCAGGTAAACAAACGGTCTTTTGAAGGTGACGTTTGTAAGATACATTTCATTGAGCGCTCTGCACCTGTTTTCCAAAACCTGTCCTACTACCTCAATACCGGATTTGCGCAAAAAATCCGCTCCACCGCCAATTACCGATGGATTCGGATCGTGTATCCCATAATAAACCTTTTTTATTCCTGCCGCCATTATGGCTTGAGTGCAAGGCGGAGTGCGTCCGTAGTGATTGCATGGCTCTAAAGTTACAAAGAGTTCCGCTCCCTGAGTCTGAGCGCCGGCGGCGCGTATGGCGTCGACTTCGGCATGTGGTTCTCCCAGGGCTCTATGAAAACCTTCTCCTACAATCTTGCCATTCTTGACAACAACAGCGCCAACCATGGGGTTGGGAGACGTCCTGCCCAGGCCCTTTCGGGCCATCCGTATGGCTCTGGACATAAATCTTACGGCTTCATGAGACACCTTACGGTAAATCTGATTCATGCAGTTGCCCGTGATCTAATTTCTGGTCCTTTGATTCTTTAAGTTCGTATAGTTCTTTTATTTCGTTAACAAATTCTTCTATATCCCTGAACGATCTGTATACAGAGGCGAACCTTACGTAAGCTACTTCGTCCATTTGTTTGAGAGCTTCCATTACCCTTTCGCCAATATAAGAAATATTAATCTCTTTTTCGGATCTTTCCATCAGATCTTGTTCAATTCCATCCGCTACAGCTTCTATCTGTGGAACGCCTATTGGTCTTTTTTCGCAGGCCCTAAGCATCCCTTCGATAATCTTACGCCTGTCGAACGCCTCTCTTCGTCCATCTTTCTTGATTACAAAAGGCACAACTTCTTCAATTCGCTCATAAGTGGTGAACCTTTTCATACAATTCAGACACTGTCGTCTTCTGCGAATTGCAGTGTTGTCTTTCGCCAGTCTTGAGTCGATAACTTTGTCTTCGATTTCCCCGCATACTGGACATTTCATAGTAGACAGCCTATAGCGAAAAATTCCCACGAGAACGCAATTGAACAATATCTATATTGAAGTTTAGTATGGTGCAAGTTAAAATTAATTAAGGTTTTAAGTTTGAAAACTTTACTATTCGATATTTA
>JAZDKD010000176.1:0-2209 GCA_043803345.1 Pseudomonadota bacterium | reverse complement strand
AGGTTGGCGCCGGACTACATTATGCGCATGAAAATGGAATAGTGCATCAGGATATTAAACCAGCGAACATTTTTGTTCAGGAGAATGATCGATCGCGGATAGTGGATTTTGGATTGGCTCTTCCTATTGGTTCAATTGATGAAACCGGCTTTGGCGGCACTCCCTTTTACATGGCGCCGGAACAGATAGATTGTGACGAGATCGACGAGCGGACTGACATATATTCATTTGGAATAATGGCCTATGAAATGGGAACCGGTCAAAGGCCATTTCCACAGAAAGACGTTGGAGAGGTGTTCAGGTCCCACAAGGAAGATCCTGTCCCTGGTCCGAGGCTCTTGAACCCATTACTCACTCCGGAGTTTAGCGCTCTGGTGCAAAGATGCGCTCAGAAAGATCCTGCGGATAGATACCAGAATTTTGGGGAAGTCCTCAATGAACTCAGAAACTTAGCTGTAAAATCCGGATTCGTTGAAAAAATAACTCGCATTCGGCCGGAAAAAGTCATGAGCTTAATGATGACCTATCCTGATGATATAAGCGTTGGTGTTGCCGACATAGTAGACCGTTTTGCTGATGAATTGAAATCAGTCGGCGCAAAAGTTCATGTCGGGGCATGTCAAAGCATTTAGCTTGATAGCTGGAGTTGTAAGATGACTGCAAAAGATGATTTGTTCGGTACTATTTATCCGAGGGGACATGTACTGTTTCAGCAAGGGGCTCACGGGGACACAATGTTTGTGATTCAATCCGGAGCCGTTGAGCTTACGAGATCAGAGGACGGCAGAGAGGTAGTTCTTGCCATTATGGAGAGAGGCGACTTTTTTGGAGAGATGTCCCTCATTGATAGTGGTCCACGGTCAGCTACCGCCAGGACAGTCCAGACATCCAGGTTATTGGAAATCAGCCGTCACTCTTTGCTGGAGCACGCTAGCCGCGACCCTTCGATAATGATTAATTTAATGGCCGCTTTGTGCATGAGAATAGAGAAGACCAATCGGTTACTTCAATCAACCATATTTGGGGATGAATCTCTTCAAAATCTCGCAACTGAACCAAAGAGCCCGGATGCCCAGACGTCGCCGGAACAATTCAATGAATGCGAGGGCATGAATGAACGGGTGAATGTGAGCGTTGAAGATGAGTCGGGGATTCCGCTGTCACAGAAATCCGAACCCTCGTCCTGGCATCCACTCTTCGACAACTCGAATTCTTTCTGTGAATACAAGGCGGGACAGGCCATTTTTTCTCAAGGCGATCCCGGGGATAAAATGTATCTCGTTTTGAATGGACAGGTGGAGATCTGCAATAAATCTGATGATGAAATGTTCACACTTGCGGTGCTTCGGGAAAACGATTTCTTCGGAGAAATGGCCCTGATTACGGGGAGTCCGAGGTCTTGCTCAGTTGTTGCTTTGACCGATGTGAGGTTTGTTTCGGTAGATAGGGAAGAATTCCTGTCGATGATGAGATCCAGGCCTGAGATGGGGCTCTACATAATAGAGTCACTTATAAATCGATTACGTGCCACAAATGCCGCAATCCACGATCCAAGCCGATGCGCTGAAGTTATACGACAGGTAGCTCCACCAAAGTTTAGAAAGCGTTCCAGAATGAGGGTAGCTATAATTTCTCTGGCCTCTTGCGGTGGTTGCGCGGCCTCATTGCTTCAGGATTCGGTGAAACTCGGCGAACTGACAGACATGGTGGAAATTTGCTACTGTCCAATGCTTATGGATGCGCCGGATTTTGATGAAGTCGATCTAGCTCTGGTTGACGGAGTAGTAAGATTGAAGGAGGAAGAAGAGAAGCTCCTGGAGGCCAGGAAAAAAAGCCGGTTCCTAGTTGCATGGGGATCATGCTCGGCAATAGGTGGCATTCCGTCATTGGCAAACGATCTGGAACTGGAAGGACTGGTTGAGGAAACTTATGGAAAGGCTATGGATCCGTTAGCCTATTACATGTCCGGCAATGAAAGCGTTTCGTCTGAGGCCTTTCAGAAACACGATGGAGCCGGTCTACTCCGAAAAGCAGGCAAGTTGGATGATTTTGTGAGGGTAGACTACTTTGCGCCGGGCTGTCCGCCTTCTATTGGAACGCTTATTGGAATCGTTAGGGAACTCAAGGGACTTCTGGAAGGCAGGGAACTCAAGCAGATCGTGTGTTCCGAATGTTCTAGAAAGCCGAAGAAAATTGAAATATCGGAGCT
>JAZDKD010000175.1:0-2789 GCA_043803345.1 Pseudomonadota bacterium | reverse complement strand
CTGCAGCGTGCCACTGGCTTTGTCCGAAATTGATTTGGCGGTATAACCCGCCCATGGGTCGCATGTTCTGGTCGGGGATAGAACATCCATGTAGCAGTCGTCGCAGATCTTTTGATCATTAAACTCGTGTTCTTCTCCTTCAGGGAAATCCTGTCCACATTTTCCGCATTTCATAACCCATTCCTCCAAATCAAAAGTGTATCAATTTGGCTACTTTTCTATTACGTAGATTCGGGTCCGATGCCATGTTTCTTCAATTTCTTATATAGCAATGTGCGATGTATTCCAAGTACACGCGCCGCCGCGGCCTTATTGTTGTTGGTTAGGTTGAGGACAGACATAATAGCTTCTTTTTCAGCTATTCCCTGAACATCTTTAAGAGAAACATGTTTGGAGGAACTGGCCTTTCTTGGGGTCGAGTAAAGTTGAATGGGCAGGTCTTCAGGACGTATGACGCTACCTTCCAGAGACGAAACGGTTCTTTCCAAAACATTGCAGAGTTCCCGGCAGTTTCCAGGCCAATGGTAAGATGACAGAATAGCTCTAGTCCTAGAGTCAATCCTGATCGAAGGCATGGAATAGTCAGTGGAAAGTTGATCCAGTATATGGAGGCTGAGAGGCGTGATATCTTCAGGACGCTCTCTAAGGGGATTGATGTTGAGGAATATGACGTTAAGGCGGTAGAATAAATCTTTTCGAAAACGTCCATCCATCATCATTGATTCCAAGTCCTGATTGCTGGCCGCAATCACCCGGAAATCAACTCTGATTAGAGATGTTCCTCCGACTCTCTCAACTTCCTTTTCTTCGAGTACCCTCAATAGCTTTGGCTGCATTTCCAACGGCAAATCTCCTATTTCATCCAGAAATAGTGTACCTCTATTAGCCAGTTCAAATTTGCCCGGCTTCCCTTTATATGCTGCGCCTGTAAAAGCGCCGCGATCATAGCCGAACAGTTCGGATTCCATCAATTCGCGGGGAATAGCGGCGCAGTTGATTCTGACAAATGGATTGAGCCTCCTGGGACTCGCGTTATGAATCGCCTGAGCGAAAAGTTCCTTACCTGTCCCGGATTCGCCGGTTATCAAAACCGGCAGATTGGTGGCCGCAGCTTTAAGGGCTTCTTTTTTGAGTGATCTGATGACCTTGCTTGTTCCTGCTATGCTGTCCATAGTGTAACGCGTGGATCTAAGTGAAATCAGCTCCCGTTCATATAATTCGACTTTTGATTCCAGCATTGAAAGTTTTTTAGCAAGTCTACCCACGTCCCTGACATCTTTGAACATAACCTGTCCGAAAACCGCTATGATTTTGCCTTCCTTTTTTATAGGGATTCGCTGAACCACCATGTTTTGTCCCTTGATGGAATGGCTCTGGTTAATCTCAGCCTTACCAGTCTTGGCTACGATATGCATTCTCGTGTTCTCTATGACTTCCGTGCAATGTTTGCCGATCTGTTTTTTTGGATCAACGCCGAGATACTTACCGTATGGCTTGTTGAAAAATGTTACATAGCCGTCAGGGTCTGTGACCATCACTCCGTTGTAAATATTGTCCAGAATCAACTCGAGCGTCTCTATTTTTTCGCGTAGGTCGTCAGACATCACAGGCCTCCATGTATCAATAAAACGACATGTAGATGCAATGATACATAACTCGCTACAGTTTTACGAGCCTAATCAGCGTTATGCATTACTCGGAATCTCGGCGAAAATCATCGATGTGGTCGGACAACAGTCATTAAATACTTGTCATTGTCAAAGAACTTGGTGCGAACCGAATACTGGCTCGGGATTTGCATGAGTGAAAGGTATTTTAGTCCACAAAAGACGGAGGTTGATGGACAAAGATGGACATTAACGAGCCGAAAATTCTTAGAGAACAAGTTTTGGTAATTGTAGACGGAGACTTCAATCCTGGGAATGTGTGTATAGTCACCGGCGCAGGCGCAGGAATCGGGCGTGCCACTGCAGTTGCGGCAGCCGCAAATAATTTGATGACAGTTGGCTTGGATGTCGATGAAAAAGAGGGCAAAAAGACTGAACAGATGGCGCGTGATATGGGCGGGAAGATGGTGTTTATTCGGACTGACCTGACTAGTGACGCAGACATTGAGTCCGCTGTTTTAGAATCGGCAAAGCTGGGGCAAATCAAATACGTCGCCAACATAGCTGGAATTCAGCATATCGATCCTGTGGACAAGTTCCCAATGGAAAAATATGATCTGATGAGCAATATCATGTTGAGAGCGCCCTTTTATCTCTCACAACTTACCATTCCATACATGAGAAAAAGCCCTTCAGGATGCGGCGTAGTCGGTAACATGTCTTCTGTTCATGGTCATTTGTGCACCATGAACAAGCCGGTGTACAATATTACCAAATTTGGCCTTAGGGCCTTATCGCAGTCCATTTCGGCCGAGGGAGAGGGGAAGATAAGGTCTTTCACTGTGAGCACAGGATTTGTGAAAACCGGCCTGGCGCTTAAGCAGGTACCAGCCCAGGCGGAACAAAGAGGAATAACTCCTGAAGAGGTTGTTAGGGATGTCATGCTGGGAAAGTCGCGCGTCAAAGAGATGATGTCACCCATCGAGGTTGGGAATCTTTTTCTATTCGGTTTCTCCAGATTTGCAAAATACCTGGTAGGGGGAGATCTTCTGTTCGACGGAGGCATGGTGCTGACATACTAGAGATGTATTATTTTAAACCGTTTATCTTATCATTTAAAAGCGTTTTTCATTTTTTCCAAGGAAGACGCATCCAAATATAAAGTCCCTTACGGTTAACCGA
>JAZDKD010000174.1:0-8597 GCA_043803345.1 Pseudomonadota bacterium | reverse complement strand
GGCCATTCGACTTACAACAGCTCACTATTTTACCGCTAATGGCAATGACATAGAAGGTATTGGCATTCGTCCCGACATTACAGTTAGCCAGGAGTTTAGAAAAGCCAGGGATCGGGGATCAAGGTTTAGCACCGATCAAATACTGAGTGATCCGGCAGTCAAAATGGCCTACGAGCATTTAATTTCAAACAAATCCGGCGATTTTTCAAATAACCTCAAAAACTTGTTCTGATAAACAAGTCGTATTCTAACAACTTAAGCCTATTATATCAAAAACATACCGCTATAATATGTGTACCATTTTAATATGGCCTGATTGGAATAAGATATTATGAAGCAAATGCCATTATATTAATATTATTCTTGATTTTATCGTCAGATTTGTGTATGGTTTTTTTGCCTTTCACTGGAAAGGATGTTTATTTAAATTTTTATGCTATTCTGATTTAGGAGGTTGAACGAGCATGAGCTTGCCGGCAGGCCACGCCAAAAGGCTGTTTCTCGGATTCACCTGCTCGATTATGTTTTTGGTGGTTTTGGCACTCCTGATTGCATACAACACGGAGGCTGAATCATCCAGTTTCATAAAATCTTCTGTAGAAGATTATCCTTTCACCATTAACATTCCTACGACACAGCCTGAACGCACGATTGAATTTTACAAACGACTCGGTTTCAAACCCGCTGATGGATTGACTTCAAGTCTGGATATTTATTCCATGGAAAAGGAAGGCTCCCCCTACAAACTGGAAATACTCTATAACAGTTTGCCCGGGGCGAACAGCGTCAGCAAAAGAATTCCGGGTATGAGCTTTAAGGTTACGGACCTGGAGTCTTCAGTCAGGGCGCTTGAATCAAAAGGCCTTCGCTTCATCGAAAGAAGTGGCCAAAGAGACGGTGTAAATTGCGCTTCTCTTCTTGATCCAAACGGAATCAACGTTAAGTTGTTTGAGCCCTAAAAAATCTATCCCTTATTCAGCCTCAATTTAAGAAGGCTTGATAAGGGTATTCCCAAAAAGTCATTCATATCTATTAATTTCTTCTTTTATCTGGTTAATATCTGCAGCTTGGGGGGTAAAAGGGAAATTTCTAATATTCGGTCCTGGTTTCTCGTTGCCGTATGGCCGATTACAGGCTGCTTTCCCATCAGGGCCCGGGCAGCCTGACGTTTGGAACGGAAAGCCTGAGTTTATAATTTCCTCTATAAGGTTTTCTCCGAGTCCAAAGTTTGTTATTCGATTTTTAGCATCGTATTCAATTGAATCAACATCGACCATATCATTGTCGATAAGCCACCTAGCAAGTTGTATGCGTCTATACTGACCCACTGGAGGAGGAGAAACGGATTCCATCGCTGAACCCGGTTCAGGATAAAATGAAAACAGATGTGTTGATCCGCCCATTTTTCTTGCCTTCGAAATGGCGGAAACCATTTGAAGCTCGGTTTCACCTAATCCGCATATTAAATGGACACCAGCCATTCCATCGCCAAAAACATCCAAGCTCTCCTCATAAACCTTCCAGTATTTGTTCCAATCGTGAGGTCCTTTAACAGGTTTCCCTCTCAAATTAACAAATAAGTCCTCAGTGGCAGCGTCAACAGCTACGCCTATTCGCTCCGCTCCAACGCGTTTCATTTCAAGCAGGTCTTGACGATTTAGCATGGTTGGCGTAATCAACAATGAAATTGAAAGGTTAGTCTCGCCAGCAAGTTGTTTGCAGATTTCAATTGTATCTTTTTTACTTTTAGCGTGAGTAACCATGGATATACAAATCCTGGTTACGTGTTCAGGGGCTCTTTTTATTGCCTGTATAATTTTCTTCGTGGGATATATCCGCCACGGGACCCTAATAAAACTCTTGACTGAAGCGTCAGATCTTCTTTGGGAAGCCAAGCCACAAAAAGAGCAGTTGGCTTTACATCCATCGGAATAATGCAATAGCAGGTTGACACAACCAAGCTTAGCTCCTCGATAGAACAGCCCGGGAGCGAAATTTAGCGTCATAGCGGCAGCCAGAGACATTTTTAAATATTCAGGACTTTCCTGTTTCAAAGAATCACCGACAGTCATTTTCTCACTCGTTTGTTTTCCATTTATGATCCATGGATTGGCGCCGTCAGTCAAGGGAACAGCATGTAAACTTGCGAATTACATTTAGACCAAGCTTTGTCGCTTCAAAAATGGATTCATCCGATCCAACCGCCATCGAATTGATACCGGCCCTTATGGCCAATCTATCAAGTTCTTTCCTATACCTGCCCCCAGGCCTTGCACAACCCAATGAACATTTCATATGAGGAAGTGTCATTCGAGCTTTGGCTATGAAACTGGCCACGTCTAGTGGTGTGGGCGGCTTTACCCAGGCCATTTTTGTCCCTTTCAAGGGGGTAAAAACCACGATTACATATTTGCTTACCGGATAATTACTGATTATTTCAAGCGCTTTCATCTCTCCTTTTTCTGTTCCGTAATGGATTCCATGGACTATATGGGGGACCACCTCAAGACCTGCGACGTGCAAAGCGTCTAGAGATCTAACAATCGAGGTTATCCCTTCAGTAAGGTGAAAAATTTCTTTGGCCGTGCTGTCAGAGCCTAACACATCTATAAGAGCCTGTTTCACCCCAGCGTCCTTAAGTTTTTGGGCCTGATTTAAATCAATCTGACCCGTATGAATTGTTACAACGAGGTTCGTTTCATCATGAATTTGACGGATGGCTTCGGTAAACTCCGGCCATGGCAAACTGCCATGTCGGTCGCATCCACCGGAGACAAGTATGCCTTTATCGCCCTTTGCTTCGGCTCTCTTGGCAAAATTAACAAGGGCGGCGCCATCGAAACAGGGGACCATGTTCTCAAGCAACTTTCCGTCGCAGTGGCTACAATTTAATTCACAGTTAGGCCCAGTGATTGAAGCGGCTGGGTAGGCGCCTCTTTTTCCATCGACAACGAACATTCCCGGTTGATAGAATATTATATCAAACCCATAACGAGTCCTGGAAAGATTCCAAGCTTCTATAAAAGGATCTGTTTCTTTCAAGAATTTCTTTCCCGTTTCTTGTACCCTTTAAAAGATATCCAGGTCTTTTCACAAAGTTCCTTGAAATCTTCATCATCCCAATGCTTAACAAGAAGTGTCTTTTTTGAAAGAGCGTGACTGAAGACGGCCCCATATAGGCCCATTATGGTGTCGTGATATTCGTTAACAAAAGACATGTTTTGAGATTTTACCGCTTTGGCCACAGATGCGCCTGCCAGATGCCCTGAGTGGACAGCTTGAGAAATTCCCGCCCCAGTCACGGGGTGAGTCAAACCCGCTGCGTCACCGCAAAAAAGAACATTATTTTTTATCAACGGAAATCTGATCCCACGATAAGGAATTGGCCCCCCTGTCCTTGCCAGCCATCCTGGTCTCGTTAAACCATTCTGCGTCAGCATATTCGAAAAATTATTAAGAGCGTCTGCCGGTGTAATGTTTGAGCCTGGAAACATTCCTAGCCCAAGGTTGGCTGTCAACCCTTTGGGAAACAACCATCCGTAACCACCACAGAAACCCTTGTCCAAAAAAACCATTGCGTTTGAAATGTTTTGCTTCAGGGGAACTTCAAGCTGACAACCGACAAGACAGTCGTTTGCTTCCATACCCATTCTTTTCCGCACCTTGGAATAGGCCCCGTCTGCAGCCACAACAAATTTCGCGTCAACCAGCAGATCTTTCCCGACTGAATTTATCCGTGTCATGCTTCCTTTGAAATCCACAAAGGAAGTTGAGGACATTGTTAATACCCCTGCGGCTGCAGCTTGTCCAGCTAGATTTCGATCAAACCTGGGTCGGTCTATAAGATAACCTTTTGATTGGATTGCGCTTTTTCTGAACTGTATGTTAGCGTTTCTCTCTACTATCCATGTCTCAAGATAGTCCACCTGTTTGACTATGGAATTCCTGTTGAGATCGAAGTCCCTGAAAAGCTGGTAAGGAACGAATTCTCCGCAATGAGGCCGTTCACCAATTCGAGCCTTACTGTCTACAAGAATTACATCAAGCCCTTCATTAGCAGCAGTCAAGGCTGCACTCGAGCCCGATGGCCCCGCCCCTATTACCAAAATGTCACATTGAAGTTGTGGAGTCATTAATTAGCCTGATGGTTTTTTCCAGTAATCCTATGTTTAGGAACGTTTTATTATCAAATTTGCCCTTATAAGCGTCCGTCCCTTTGCCTAAATCGTAACATGTTGTCGAATCCAGGTTAACAAGCACCCCGGGAATCTTAACCGCTTCCATTTCAAGTCTGTGTTTGGAATAGAAGGCTTCACAGCATGAGCCGATATAAAGTCCCTTCTCGCAAAAGGATTTGGCCTGAAGGGTATCCATAAGATGTTCAAAACTTTGAATTGTCAGAGGTTCTAGGTTGAATTGCCGGGCCAACTCGAAAAAATATCCTATTTCGCACGCCCCACATTCCGAACAGCCTTCTATTTCTCTGAAATCACAGTCCAGGTTTTTTGAACAATACGGAAGCAACAACCATTTTGCGTATTGATCTTTGATTGTATCCGGAGAAACATTGATGAAAAATAATTCGTTTGCTTCCGGTAAACTGAAATTGCTGGAAACCAATTTGAGTCTGTCGGAAGCCTCGGCCACAGCTTCCGCAACCCTTTCGGGGTCTACGCCACAAATTTGTCCTCCGAATAAGTTGAAAAAAGACATCACGCGGTCCTTTATTTTGGCCCTGTCTAAAGGAACACCCACCAGAAATGCTTCCAGATCGAAACACAATCTTTGAGGAATGGCAAAAAAATCGCCAGTTATTAATGCCTGGCGAATTCTTTTTCCCCCCGGCCCCAGCCATAAATGAACCCTGATTGAACCTCCATCTCCTTGAGAGATAGAACGTAATGAATCTCCTTCTATCCTTGGCCTGGAATGCGAATAAATCCAATCCGGACTGGAATAAAATGCTATTTCATCTCTAAGGCGTCTGTTTTCTCTATCTGTTAGTTCATCGAAATAGAAAGTTAAGCCAAGATTTTTCGAAAATTCATCCACAAAGACTCGTTTCAGATCATCCGCATTCACGTGCGGTTCAACGATGTCATTCAGAAAACAGATCCTTTCCATTAAAGATTCTATTTCACGTTTTTTGAGTTTTTCCACGGGAACTCTCAATGCTTTTAGAAATAATTCGGTTTCATTTTCAATCAACACAGTTCCCTGAAACATCATAGCGCTTGAAACAAAGGCGCCCCCTGTCCCGGATATCTTGCGTCCATTGACTTCTATGTCGTTTCTTGGTCTGAATTGGGCTTCAATGCCCATCCTGGACAAAGCTCTCGCCGCAGTTGAGCAAACTCTTTCCAAAACTCGTTCATATGGCCCCTTGAAAGGATAAACGCCCATGGCCGAAAATATTTCCCATCCAAGCGCCGATGGCTGGAACAATATTGCCCCTCCTCCTGTAATGCGTCTATTGATATCTATGTTATTAGTCTTACAAAAATCGGTTCGGATTTCCAGGTTTGTATCCTGATTGTATCCTACCAGCGCGGTAGCTCGTTCGAATTGGAGAAATCGGAATGTAGCCGGTGAATCTCCAGTGGAAACTTCTTCCAATATTATATTGTCGAGGGCCATATTCGCTGATGCTGATAAAGCCCTCGTATCAAGTAATCGAATCTTCGTCTGACTCATATAGACTGATGTTGACCTGGTTTATTGGTTATAGATGACATTCACCAGCGCATTAAACATTCAAAAATCACTTCTTGGCCGGAGGTTGCTGCATCGTGGAGTCAAGATGCTTGATGACTTTGTCGGTTATGTCGGGCATGTCTTTGGAATAAATTATAGATTCTTTTAAAAATACTACCGATATTCCTTCCTGCTCAGCGACTTTTGCCACAGATTGATTTATTTGAGACATCATGGAATCATTCACAACTTTTTGCTGTTCCATCACCATGGTTCTGAAAAGTTGCTGTTCCTGCTGAAGTTCCTGATACTTGGATCTGATTTCGTCTTCTAGCTTGTCTTTGTCAGCCTCTTTGAGATTCGCTTTGTCTTTTTCCAAACTTTCTTGAACCTTTCTTATTTCTAAACTCAATGAAGTCATTTTAGGAGTAGGTTCAGATTGAAATTTTCTCAGTTCGTCAAGGGCGGATTTCACTTTTTGTGAATTGTTAGAAATGTCGGTCATACTAACATCGGCCATTTTTGTTCCCTGGGCCAAGGACATGGTCGAAAAGCCAACAACCAGAATAACGCTAAGACTGAATATCATGAACAGTTTAACAACATTTGCATCTCTCATTGCATCTTCCCCTTGTTTGATATTAAAACTGCGGAGAGCATACTCTAAAGCGCGTTGCGTGTCTATCACGAACCTGAAGTGTTAAGGTAGTTGAACACGCGTATTTTCTGGAATCGAATTGTGGGCCATATTTGGTTTAGGATCTGCTGACAAGATAATATAAATTGGGAGAAAAATATGAAACGGATCAGATCTTTCATTATCTTGAGTTCAATATTCTGTTTCGGCTTGGGAGTTGGTCATGCCGCAGATTTTGGTTTGGCCGAAAACATTCTTTCGGAGTTCGGAGCAATCAAATTTGAAAATCATTATACCAAAGTTCCAACTACCGGCAGATTGGTTTCAATCAAAATAACCGATGGTGGAAAGATTTTTTATATTTGCAGGGAAAAAAACGGATACGCCATTTACAATCTTGAGATCAGGCCAATGGACGGATTTAAGGAAAAGATAGAGCAGGATCTTAAAGACAAAAAACAAAAATTGGAAAAGATTTATCCTGATGAGTTACTTCTCACGAAAGAAAGACAGGGTTACGAGTCAAGAAAACGACTTAACAGATACAGTGAAGCAGTATGGATTCGGAATGAAATCGTTATTCCCAGTTTGGGAAATTAATTTCCGCAGGGCTGGTTTGAACAGGCAGGGCGTCGGACTCTAAGCGTGACGCCCTGGTATTCAGGATTTGATGTGTTGAAATAACAATTCTTTCTTAAGGATTTGTTACGGATTACATATGTTGCGATCTAAATGAGTTCAGTGCGGTAGGCGCTGAATTCGATAGATAGTTAACCTATTTTTTCACGAGAATTTTGTTCCAACTTTCAATGTAATTTTTAGTTTTCTCAAATAGATCGGTGGTGTCATCGTCGATAGTTATTGTTTCAATCACATCATTGTTACTGATTTTATTGACTATTTCCTGATCTTCACCGCCCATCACTTCACCAAAGACGGAATGTTTTCCGTCAAGCCACGGGGTGGGAACATGAGTGATGAAGAACTGACTTCCGTTGGTACTTGGCCCGGAATTCGCCATAGAAAGAATGCCTGGTTTATTGTGTTTCAAAGCGACATCAAATTCGTCACGAAACTTGTAGCCTGGTCCTCCTGTACCGGTCCCATAGGGGCAGCCTCCCTGAATCATGAAATCCTCGATAACTCTGTGAAATTTCAGACCATCATAAAACCCTATTTTTGCAAGGTTTGCAAAATTCGCCACTGTTATCGGAGTACGATCATCAAAAAGTCTTAATTTAATTTCACCCTTGTTAGTCTTGATTGTTGCCCTCACTAAATACCCTCCTAATTTAAATAGACCTTAAGTTAGATTACTCATCAAGAAAAAATGGTATTTAAGGTTCTAACAAAAAAATCAATCGTACGCCACATAGTGTGCAAGTCACAAACGTGCGCACAGGTTTCACAACACGATAATGCTGTGATTCGAACTTAACTATAGACGGTAAGATAATTATCGAGGTCTAGTTTACCTCGAGTTCTCTCTGAACTCATGTACCTGATTTTGCCAAAAATCGACCGCTCCGGTCCCCATGGTCTGTCATATCGGCCCATTATCCAAAAAATTCCCGAGTAGGAATTGGGGTCACGACCATCCAACGCATATTTGTTATTCAGCTCAATCATTATTTCCAGTGATCGTTCGGGAGTGACACTCCATTCAAGGATCTTCTTACCCCACAGCATTCTCAGATAGTTATGAATTTTTCCCGTTCTGATAAGTTCGTTTTGAGCCGCATTCCAGATTTTGTCATGAGTCGCGGCGTTCTCAAAATCATCCATTTCATAATAATATTCTTTAGGGTCCGATTTGTGATGAGCCAGTGTCTTTTGAGACCAGTCAGGCAGTGAATCGTAAGAATCAAAATTGCTCGTCAACGCGCACATGTTGAAGCCAATCTCTCTCCATGTGACCAATTCATCAAGAAAAGCCTCGGCGTTTTTCCCTGCGCCCCACCATCCAGTCCTCTTGCCGTCGCATTTCTCGGACAGTTTATCAGGAGTCCAGTTTTCGGATCGCATTAGTGTCCAGAAAATTTCGTGCGCCGATATGTGCCCCCAGTGCAAATATGGAGACAACCCACTAGTAGCTGGATGTTCCACACTGTTTCTCTCGTCTGCATATCTCGCCAGACGCTGGTTTACAAATGTCCCAAGGGTAGCCGAGGCCTCGGATGATCCTCCTTTTAAAGCCGTAGGGCCTATTTTGTGGTCAATGGGGAGCTTGGTCAGATTCCGATTTTTTAAGAGAAGTTGAGATTCA
>JAZDKD010000173.1:0-3840 GCA_043803345.1 Pseudomonadota bacterium | reverse complement strand
GGCCTCCGCTATCCTGGTTACGTCTTCAAAGGAGATGTAGACCCGACGCTCTGATCCCTTGGTTGAAAGGCTTTGGAGCAAATGGACAGGATTTTGCTTTACCATGCGATGTTGCTCCAGGACGGTAAAGAGCTTACTCATTGTCACCATTTCCCGGTTGATGGTGCCTGGGGCTCGGCCATCGGCTAGCCTTTTGGCTTGGTATTGTTCTAATTCTGGTACCCAAATGTTCTCAACATTGGTTCCTTTCCCGAAATATTCTTCAAGGTGAAACTGTGAGATTTCATGGCGTTCTTTGCCTGGGTCATTCTTGACCTTCAGACTCTGGGCGAAGATCTCAAACGCCCGCCGTAAAGTAAGTTTATCCGGTTCTGTCTTGACCAGTCCGGGCGGTGGTTCCCATCCCTGATTCTTGAACATCCTCAAACAAGCCTCTCTAGCTTCTTTGCTGAGACATGAGTAATCACGAGCCCTACAAGCCAACAAGATCTCTCTTTCAATGCCCTGGGCCTCGAACTTAGTCTTGGCCAGGGTCGCCAAACCAATTACGTCGCCGCCAAACGGTCGGAATCGTAAACTCCATGTTTGACCTCTCTTTACTACCGCCACAGCTCAGCTATCTCCTTTCTGAGAGCTGCCCCCTGTTTCTCGGTGGTTTCATATACCCGTTCCGCCGAGTCTAATCTGTGAAGTATTGGTCGGTCAAGCTTAGAGATCGGTCTTGCGGCTTCAATTTTCTGACGTTCCAGAAACGCCAGGAGATCCGCCTTCTCAAATAGCCAATGGGTTCGATCAATCTTAATAAAGGTGATCCGTTGTTCCCTACAGAGCCGCTTTAGCGACTTTAAGCTGATGTGTAAGAACTCAGCGGCATCGTATGGTGTTAGAACGTCTTCGGATGTCATATTGCAGCCTCCACTAAAAACAGCCTGTCAGTTGTCATGCCGGTACCGGAAGTCCCATTTTCGAGTACTTCCCGGTTGGCCTCTCCATAAGAATCGGAGGGGTGATTTTTAGGTACGTACGGGATCACCCGATTAAATGCCGTATCAAGATCCCGTTCAAGCACGAGCCAAGCTTTCAGTTTCAAGTTTATTGTTTCTGAAGAATTGCTCACTTTGCCCCTGGCTTTGTTGGTATGGTATGGTAAATTATAATAAGGGGTCCAAAATGGTCTACGGGGTGACCTGTGGCCTCTAATCGCGGAAACTGTTATCAATAAACACTTTCCTAAATTATGGGCTTTTATCGCCGTAGTCCAAAATGGTCTACTGAGCATTTCCCCCCGTAGTCCAAAATGGTCTACGGGGGAGTGGTCCAAAATGGTCTGCCGATTTTTACTCATGTCCACTTCAACACCTTAACCTTAGTGGCCTCAAAAATTGACTTGCACGGTAATCGCTTAATATATCCCAGAGCCTCTAGCTGTTTGATTGACCTTTTTCGAGAGTTTGGACTAATCCCTCTCTCTTGTAAGAAGTTGTTCGTGAGATTCACCTCATCGTTCTTGATCCTGCCATACTTCCTTGCCGTTTTCTTGTCATGGAAAGTGACTTTTGAAAGGATAATGGCGAGCGTCTTAAAACTAGAGCCGGTCATTTTTGGGAAGTCTGGACCATAGAGGATGCCGTTAGTTACAGATCGCCATGTCGGATTTCTCTCACATATCTTGCGGCTGTCGTTTGCATAGTCCTCTATCGTTTTGCCGATCTGAGTTGGATATACCGCTATTGAGCTTGAATCGGTATCAAGCTCACGACAATCGCTTTTGCATAACCTTAGCTGCGGCGCTGACGAGCTACGATTCTCCGTCTTGTTTTGCGCTTCGTCATGAGAAATTATCTGAGAGTCACTCATCTTAATTCCCCACACTAGGGTTTCTGGACTTTGGCGCTAATATGTTTATTGCGCTTGGGTTGAGTCGCACACCATAAAGGTCGCCACAGGGCCTCGGAGACGTCTCCTGCGGGCCAGTATGCTGCGATGTTGCCCCCTGATATGATGTTTATCGAGAAATTCCTGCCGATGTTCTTGTCAAAAATGGCATTTCGCTTGACTTGATCAGATAATTCGCGTAGAGTGCGCATTGTGTAGCCTTTCGTCGTATTGTTTTTGGACCCGGCGGTGTTGCCCCTGCTGGGTCTTTACCGTTCTAGGCTTGACTTCAAAAACTTCCCGTGTTAACCACGGGGCGATTACTTTTCTAGGGTTAGCGAGACCTCTTCCGTGAAGCAAAAGCGGGGGAGGTTTCGTCGTCTATGCCGCCTTGTCATCGGTTCCCTCCAACGATGTGTTCTGGACTTCTGGTAGACGATTGGCTACCTCCCAGAGGGAAGTATGGGGTAGCTTATAAAAATCTTTACACTCATCGGCGACGGGAACATTCAATCCATTCTCCAGAAAAACCCTCCACCAAAGGTCTTTGCCCCGATGCCACCGTTTCCAAAACGGTGAGATTCTGACGCTGGGATCTTCATGGCGGCGTCCCGGGGGGATGGTGAAATACACGGGCCCATGCCCCACAAACTGGCAAAGGTTCAGCCCTAGAAGAGGTTTGAAATCTGTCTGAAACCCTTTGTGTTGGCTTAACCGGTATGTGATCCGCCATACCATTTCATGAAAGCGTTCAGGCTTGTAGCCACCACAGTTGCCATTTTCCAGCTTTTGCAATGCGCCAACACTGATGCCGCACATGGCGGCAAACTTCTTTTTATCCAAAAAGTGCCAACGACGGAAAAATTCCAAGTATGTTATTGGGTAGTCGCTCATTTAAGCCCCCTTCCTTCTAGAAATCAGCCTGGAGTAATCTGCGATCTAGCTCGGCCCAGTTTTCACTTACTAGACGCTTGAGTTCCGGCAATGCTATTTGAGCCATCTCTTTAGCGGCATATATTTCATTTCCGAAAATCTCTTGGTTGATGTTGTGGGCCACTGCCGTCCAGAAACCTTCTGGCGCATGACCTTCCTTGAGGCCATGAAGGGAAGCGTCAGAGTCAATTAGGCCGCCGTGTACAGCCCATGCCAGTTGTTGAATTGTTGGGTTTGGTTGTGGTTTTGTGTCCATTTCTTCTCTCCTTTGGTTAAATTCAAGCCATCAAGCTGGCTTGTGACTGCCATCATTATGATGCCTTCCGCAGTTCATCCGCCGGGGAATCCCCTGGGGTCTCTTCAGGGGCAGGGGGGGTAGGCGTTGGCGCTTCCTGCATCAGTGATTCAAAACTCCAACCAACGCCGAAGACTTTTAATAAATCCTGTCCGATGCGGACGGGAACCTTGGCGTACCAAGCATTCTCAAGTTTCGACAATTCGCCAACGGTGAGGCGTAACATTTTGGCAAGCTGTTTTTGGGTGAGACCCTTGTTTAGTCTCAGATATTGTAGATTCGTCATTTCGTCTCCTTTGCGGACTTTATGGTGCTGTTCCAAGTTGGAATAGCGTATTACATTAAAAAAAACATCATCGAATCGTCAGGTAATCCTGTAATTGTCCTAATTGTTCAATAACCGAAAAAACGTCCTTGTCATTGGTTGGTTTTTGTTGCTGCCACGGATTAGGTAATTCGAGAATGGTCGCAACTCTTGTAGCTACATAGGGGACATAGAGAAGGACTTTGGAATTGCCCTGGATGTCATAAATTGTTGAAGACCTACTCGGGCGACATTTGTTCTGTTCGACACACAAGCCACCTTCAAAAAACCATTTCTCAATATCTACAACTGCCGACCAAGAACTCAAAGCGTATCCTATACTTCTCGAAGTTTGTCGTTTGTTACGCTTTGATGGCTCCTCGATATGAACATCAAATGTCTTGAAGACTAGACATACGTCGTAATTCCATCT
>JAZDKD010000172.1:0-2889 GCA_043803345.1 Pseudomonadota bacterium | reverse complement strand
GTTTTGAAAAGTACGCTTAACCCACAAGGATACCCTATAAGAAGCACCAACAAGCTCCTCCGTGACAACCTTCCGGTTGTCGGAGGTAAAACCGGCTTCACTGTCCGCGCGGGGCATTGCCTCACTTCCGAGTTCTCTCCCGGCAAGGAACGCCTCGTAATAGTCGTTCTAGGCAGCCCTGACCATTTCAGGGACACCCGTCTGGTGTACCTCAAGGCTCTCAAACAATCCCAAAACCTATCCAACACAACTGCGCCGGCTCGATCGGCTCAGGTAGCCAACAACTGAAAAATATTGAGTCCTGTAATTCTTAACGGGGGCAGAAATCACGAGAACGGGTAAAATTGGTGAATCCGCTGTCACTCTTTTGGCAGGGTAAACAGGAAATTTGTCCAGCTTCCCACTTCCGATTCGCACCACAAACTTCCGCCGTGGGCTTCAATAATCCTTTTTATGTTGTATAGACCAAGTCCTGTGCCTCTTTTGGAACGGGTCATTTCATTCGGGATTCTGTAAAATTTCTCAAATACTTTTTCTCTCTCCTGGGGTTCTATTCCGGGCCCTTCATTCCAAACATTGAATAACAATTTATCGCCAAGATCTACAACTCCGTAGGCTATCCTGCCACCGGGATTTCCATATTTCAGGGCATTTCCGAAAAGGTTCCGAAAAACAATCTCAAGAAACCTTGGGTCCCCGTAAACAGGGATAGTCCCAACTCCACCCATGCTCGCGTCATAACTGTCGAAAGAATTTGGATATCTTTCTTTTATTCCTACCATGGCCGGAAGGATTATCTGTTCATAAAAATTTTCAATTTTTTCTTTGCGGATCTGAAACTCGCCCTGTTCAATGTCGGCCATGGTGAGAAAATCTTTGCTCATCGCTTCCAGGAATTTGGAATGGTGATAGATGATTCCCAACTGTTCTTTGCGTTTTTGTTCTGTTTCAGTATCGAGCAGTCTTTTGACAAAGCCACTTATTACAATCAGCGAATTTTTGTTTTCATGGTTTATAAAATGAATGGCTTCCCTGTAGTTCTTGTTAAGTCTCTCAAGTTCCCTTCTTATTGCGTTTTCTCTGGCCACGTCTTTGCTGATTCCGACTGTGCCCAGAATTCTACCTTCGTTATCTTTTAAGAGAGATAGGGTCAAAGAGATCTCTACGAAATTTCCGTCTTTTCTCCTGAGTTTGGTCTTGTAGTTTTTTATTCCGCCCGAGTTTTGAACTTCTTCAAGAATGACATCTCTTTCGGAGGAATTGACCCACACCTCATTGATTTTATGGCCTTGAATTTCTTCAGATGAATAACCCAATAATTTTTCCCCGGCCGGGTTGAATTCAACGATTCTGGAATCGAGATCGGTGGTCACTATCATGTCCGCCGATGATCTTAATATTCCTTCCAGATAGCCGCTTTGACTGGCAAGGGCTTCGGTTCGCCTCCACATTTCTTTGGACAGATTCGCCGCCAGTTTTCGATAACGTTCCTCCGAGCGTCTCAACATCTGGTCCAGCTCGTCAACCTCTATCTGACGGCCAATTAACTCAGCTACCTCCTGCAAAAAATACTCATCCTCAGGGAAAATTTTCTCAGTTCTGTGATATTTTGCGCAGACCCTGCCGCGAATCTGGTTTTCCAGTCGAATGTCCTTTACGAAGAGGGCTCCGTCCAGGTCCTTGGCAATTTCCCCAAACACTTTGTTATCAGTTTCAATCCATGTTGCCACGCCCGCTCTATTTCCGAGCAGGTGTGTAAGGTGGGGGATCAACGAACATACCTTCGTTTCAAAAGGTTCTTTTCCAACGAGAGTTCGACCTATAGACGCCAAAAGTTTAAACTTACCTAAAAACTTGGAAGTTATAAACTCATTCGATTCGTCAAGACACTGGCTTTGTTGGCTTTCTGGTTTGGTCATCTCGGATTCTCTTTATCTTAGTTTGAGGATCTAGTCAATCATTGCCAGAACCGTTAAACCTATATAAACTCATGGTCTTGCAGTGGGATGGGTAGATTTATGCGCTTGATACTGATAAAATAAAAGTGTTAATATGAAAAAAAATTCACCACTCAGGCTAATCAGCCGATTCCAACACAATCAGGAGTTTTCCGATGAAAGGCGTCATACTGGCGGGAGGTTTGGGCACGAGGTTGTCCCCACTCACAAAAATTACCAACAAACACCTTTTGCCCGTCTATGACAGGCCCATGATAACCTACCCGGTTGAATGCCTTGTCAAGGCGGGAATAGACGATATTCTGATAGTGACTGGAGGCAATCATCCGGGAGACTTTCTCCGGTTGCTCGGAAATGGTAGCAGGTACGGGATAAAAAACATTAGCTATGTATACCAGGAAGGTGAAGGCGGGATCGCCGACGCACTCGCCCTGGCTGAAAATCACGCTGCTTGCGGTGAGGTCTGTGTTGTTCTCGGGGATAATATACTGGAAAAAACGATTCGGTCGGTTGTCGAAGAATATAAGGCGCAGGGCAAAGGGGCCAGAATCCTTTTAAAAGAAGTTGATGATCCCAAACGGTTTGGAGTCCCTGTCCTCGACGGAGACAGGGTCCTAAAAATTATTGAAAAACCAGAGGATCCTCCGTCAGGCTTTGCTGTCACCGGGATTTACATGTATGATTTTCAGGTGTTCGAATTCATAAAGACACTTAGCCCATCTCAACGGGGAGAGCTTGAAATAACCGACGTCAATAACCTCTACATCAACCAGGGGACAATGACCTGGTCTAAAATCAATGGATGGTGGACAGACGCGGGAACATTCGAATCCCTGTTGAAGGCCTCTAATCTGGTTGCTCACGGAGGAGCCAACAATATTTGAAATGAACGTAAAAAATAAAAAATTCAAACAACCATCATCGCTACCTA
>JAZDKD010000171.1:0-2296 GCA_043803345.1 Pseudomonadota bacterium | reverse complement strand
GAAACCGGAGAAAAGCTCTCTGGGAGCAGATATTTTGTTCCACGGTTTTGTAGGCATATCCGGCCAGAGTTTTGATGTAACTGTTGATGTGCCCCAGGTCAATCCCATTTCCGGACACAATTCCCTGAGCAGTCAGGAAGTAGCCCGGCAAAAATTATTTGTACACGGTGGCTACAATTAAATGCGTTAAATGGCTACAATTAAAGGCATTACACTACCCAAAACCCTCCTAAACGCTAATTAATGATGACAATTATAGTTGGAAAACATCCCGCATCGTCTCTTTTTTTGTGGAAAACTTGTGGAAAACTTTGAGCAGCCAGGCTACCGATTTAAGAGGATAAAAAAAGCCCGTTTTCACGGGCTAATGGTTAATACTTGATGGAATTGGTAAATCAAAGACCGCCTGACACCTTTGTGTTTTTAAAGATTCTTGATACTGCTTCAGATGTTGAAATGGGTGTTCCTTTCAAACGTTCGTTTTCCTGTATGCCTTGGGCCTGCAAGGCTATTTCCTCAAGGGTTTGGATGTTTTCTTTGCTCTCCATAAATAACCCGCGCTCATCTGACTTGACAAGCCTTTTCCTTGTGATTCCCTTCGGCAAATATCGTCTTTTCCATTCCTCGTTAAACTCTTCACCTGTCAAGCCTTCCCACCATTTTTCCTCTACCTTTTCAAAACCTTCAACAAACGTAACTTCGTTTTCCACTTCAATACCCCCAAATGTAATCATTATTACTCTTGCCAGGGCAAGAAAAGAGCCCGTTTTCACGGGCTCTCAAGAAACAGCTCCTCAAATGAACCGTCGATGCTTTGTCTGATCTATGAAACTCACAGAAACCCCGCCAAACCCCTCCCTGATGAATTTTACAAAAGCTTTGCCCAACTCTCCAATATCAGACAATGAGTCATTTTGACAATGTTCAAGGATGATTTCTGTTAGAATTTTAGCCATTTTCTGAAATATCCTTGGAATTGGTTTAACTGGCTGTTGTAACACCCACCTTTTCACCTCTTCAGGGTCCCTTGACTTAAATAGCAATTCAAACTTTCCAACTCTCCTTTTCCGGCTCACGCAACAGCATTTTCGATGAAATACCCCAAATCATTAGCGCAAATGACTTCCTTGACCGATTCCCCTACCCGGACCATTTCACCGCCCCTTAAGCCGATTGATTTGTCATATTCAGAACCGGCAATCTTGCTTCCAAATTGCGCGGTAATTCCGAATGTTGGGCGGCTCCTTTGCCCCTTCGCTACTAAATCTCGATAGAGCAAAGCAATGTGTTTTCCCCAAATAGAACCCAGAACCACATCTTGACCTTTGTTCGAGGTGTTATACCAAGATTCACCAACAAGAACCTGTTCAAGTTCAAAAATTTGGGCAATTTCTTCACGCCGGGCAACCCCAGAATCCCCAGAATTGCGATTTACAGTCTTTACCACTTTTGGATGTCTGCAAAGCATGGTAAATACGTCTCTTCCGATTACCATGATGTTTCCACGCATGATCATGCTTTTTAGGGCGTTCAAAATCACCTCCAGGGGGTCAGAAGCGATAAAATCATTAAATTGTTCGGAAGTGGCCAGGGTTCTTTTACATGCGGCATCATAATTACTCGCATTGAAAACAAGATCAGAAGCCCGCTTTTCCCGATCAAGCGCGATTAGGTCGGTAAGTCCTTCTGTCGCATACATCAAGGGACTATAATTTGCAGGAGCATTGATAATGTCGCTGTTAGGAACGGGATCTTCTAAACCGTAGTCATGGGTTGACGATTCTACCTCTGTCGCCCTGAATTCAATTTTATTCGGGCTTGAAGTCCTTCCCACCTTGGTATCGGGAATAGTCAGAAGTTGCCCCTTGTCGAATTTGAAATACTTGAAGGTTTGACTACCTACCAAGACCCTTGGTAATACCGCGTCTGCAATGTGATTCTTGTTTCTATATGCAAGGGCAACCGCCGTCAATTCTGGGGTAATGGGAAAAGCTGACTTGTTACTCATTTTTTCTTTCCTTTGTTGGTTGAATTTTCAGGACTGGGAACAAAACCCAGATCCGCGTTCGAAGCCAAATGCCCATAAAGCCGCCATTTCCCCAAACGAGAAAGGGGAAATTCAATATCGTTAACCTTGACGAAAACCTCTTCTCCCTCTCGTTTGGACAAGTAAGCAACAATGAGTCTTGATGAGGCACTGTCAGGGGTAATGAGACAAAATTCGCCGGGTTTTGATACAACATCCCGTGTCAGCATCAAGAAATCACCAAACATGTGGGTCTTTGGGACATCGCAA
>JAZDKD010000170.1:0-3548 GCA_043803345.1 Pseudomonadota bacterium | reverse complement strand
TTCCTTTGAAGCGAGGGAATCCAGTTTGACCGAGTTTCACCCTGCGGAAAAATGCGTCGAAGGATTTTTGCAACCGCCGGAGAATATCCTGACACGCAGAATAGTTCAGGATAGAGAGTTGAGGGAAAGCATCGCGCAGTTCCTTAAGTTGAGCGGCTTGGTCGTAATAGTTCAACGAGAGTTTGCGGGTTCTCCACGCATCGCGTCGCTGTTCAAGAGCGAGGTTGTAAAGAGTTCGTCCAGCATTAAGCAGAGCATCGAACCCCTCAGTCTGAATGCGTGTAGGGTAGAGACGATATTTGAACGATCTTCTCAAGGTTTATATTTCTCAAGGAAGGCATCAATCGCTCGTCGGACAAGTTCCGAAACAGACAGGCCGAGAGTTTTCTTGAACTTTCGTAAGGCGGAAATTTGTTTGTCGGAAAGGTAGAATTCAATTCGCTTCATAATGCCTAATATACATAACTAATCAATCAAAGTCAAACTTGTTAAAATCCCAAGCAGGTAACTTATGGGTATCCATTCACCAAACAATCGAAATCCTCCGAGACCGAAATTCGACCAGCTATTAGGGCCAAGCCTTTTATGCGGATGAAACCGATACCATGCCCAATCCTCAATCACACAAAAGGCGGGGAAAAACCACCAGAGACCCAGGACCGTACAAACCAAGAGCCAACCCAAAAACAGCGGTATGTGATAACCAGCCGTGAACCATTTGAAGAGGTTCGCGCGCGTGACGAATCCAGAGCGATAAACGGTTTGTTCTATTAAGCCCTGTTGAATCGCGAAAACCGTCAACAGTAGGATCCGCAGCCATTCAGGCAATGTTGTCATTTCGGGGATACATTTAGTGAATCCTGTCCCGCTAAAAAGGACGGATATTCCCGTTATTTACCGCAACTTTTGAACGTCTTTCCTGAGTTCCCTCTGGTCTTCGCGCATCTCTTTGAGAAGCTCTTTAATAGACATTAGGGCTTCTTCGATTTTGGCCTGTTTCAGCGTCGTATCCAAGACCACTGTTTCCAACCTATCCGCTTTGACTTTGGTTGTATCAACACGCTCCTTGAGCTGACCGTAGCCGATTAGTCCACCTACCGCAAGAATTGCCACTGGAATGAGTGCTTTTAGCCAACCATTGCCGTTTTTCTTCGGCGTTTCAACGACGGTAAGACGGTTTCCTTCTGCGTCAATCAGTTCCGCTTTGTGCTTGAAAAAAAGTGGCATCTTCATCTTTGCACCTTCTTATTTGATCTAAGGAGTATTTTTCAGTTGCAATTCTCAGAAAAAATCGGTATTATTTAGTCGTGAGAACAGACTTAAACATAGCATTCAGGTTTTGTGCCTCGTTAAGTTTCGCCTCGACAAGAGGTGACTGGTTAGTCTGCCAGCTCACGACTTTTCGAGGCATTTTTATTTTTGGCTGGGTCACAATCATTCCTCTTTTTAATCGCCCTCCTTAAGTTTTATTCAATCCGTTCCCATCGTCTAAGGTCGACGAAACTTGCTGATAACCAGCTTGGATCAGGTACATTCAGTATTAAGAAACAGCAGTTTTCTAGGGGGGCTTTTTCTGTTTTTTCTTTCTCTTTTTTGGTCACTTTTTTCTCTTTCTTTTTTCTCTTTTGTTTTCTTTTCTTTTCCCCTGAGTACAGTACCTGATGTACAAAAATCGTACTCTAAAGAAAAAAACAAAAAAACTACTTCTTCCGCTTTAACATTTCCTTCTGGAGTTTCTTATAGTCGGCTTCTCTTTTCACAGATGAAATGTGCTCGTACTCATAGATTTTTCTAAAACACTTCTTGCAGATTTTTGGCAGAACTCTTTGTCCCAGACTGTCACGCACGAATGAAATACCATCTAGCCAGTCATGCCCCTGCATCCAACCGTGGTCGACGTTTTTGTCGCCCGCGTATTCAATGGAATCAACCGTCCACACAACAGAATAAACATCAATCGAATCGATGATTGTCTCGGTTGGTTTCTCGACTTTTTGTTGTGCGTTACAAAATACCGTGATTGCACACAACATCAGTAATGCTTTCATTTTCGTGCGCTTCTGTTTGACAGCGAATCTTTTGGCTCAATCCAGAAAAGTGTCGAATCGTTGAGACTCTGCTCAAACGCGCCCACCAGTCCTTCTATTTGTCGCATCCGGGCTTTCCAGCTTGGTACTGCTAATGTTGGATCATCAACCAATTTTTGAAGTTCTCTATGCTCGTTTTTAAGCAATTCCATTCTAGCCTCAACTTTTGGCTTCGAGAGACGAATGGGTTTCTCCTGGGCGAGCAAAAGAAATACTCCGCAGAAGAGGAAGAGCAAAAGAATAGTTGGCTTCATTGAATCCTCCATTGTTGATTTTTGGTCAATTCCTATTGAATTGTTATCACGTCTATGGTTACACTGTTAATTGTTAGAGATCGCCTGTAAACCAGTATCGTTCCCACTCCCCCCTCAGTATCGGCTATGTAACCATAAGCAACGGGAGAACCCCAAGCGGAGGGATGATTGCCATGCGCCCCGATATATGCTGATGCGATTGGCGTTCCCTGCCAAATTCCTGTCGTAACCGCACCCAATGTATCAACGACAAATAGATTTTTCAAATCTAACATTGATACTATGTATGTTCCATTCAGGCATATTCCACGGTGCGAATTCGCATCTGAAGTAAATGTGGTTCCCCATTCGTCGCCGCTAATGCCAGCATTTCTTCCAACATAAATTGCGTCTGTGCCCATAGCCAAACCATCATTTTGGATAACGACACCGCCAACATCATCATAAGGCACATTGTTGCGTGCAACGCGGGGATAAACGGAAACCTGTATTCCATACAAAACGCCTTTATTCGAGGCGGTGACATCACTACGATCTGAAGCCCTAAAATATCCACCAGAAACCCCAAGAAACGTTGCATTATCTCCCTTACCCTGAATAACCGAATACATATTAGGATGCATTGTAGTCGGCGATCCAATGTCATTTCTAATGTCAAGTCTTGAGTTGTTGTCAGGCGTGGTCGTTCCAATGCCAACTTGATCCGTAATAGTCGTAAGGCGAACCACACCACCATCATCCGTCCAGCCACCAACAGCTGAATTTGTCTCCCAAGTGGCAAGTCCCGTTCCGCCGACATCGGTGAGCACTTTGCCAGCACCGGGAGAACCCCCTGAAATCTTCAGTTGACCTGTTGTAGAAAGTCCATAAGTTTGAAGCTGAAGACCCCAAGCGTAGTCAGAACCCGATTGACCAACAGTTAGACGAGAAATGCTAAATGAACCGCTGTCAGCAAAATGATACAGGTGCCTATACGTATCGGTTGCATCGGGGACTACAATCCAAGGATTAGAGCTAAAAATCTGATAGGCTTGATTTCCAAGATATGTTGCATCTGAACCTGAAATTGAACCAGCAAGACCCAACGCACTATAAATCCCAAGAGAGTTTGAAGACGCAAGAAGCTCGATTCTTTGGCCACTGGTAGCACTTTTGACCGTTACCCCCGTTGCTGTCAATGCCCCCACAGCCGAAACCTGGAACGGCG
>JAZDKD010000169.1:0-4678 GCA_043803345.1 Pseudomonadota bacterium | reverse complement strand
GATTGTTTAAAGGAGAAACGTCTACTCCGAAAATCCTCAACGGGGAACGGATGAAAGGTAAACTATACCTAATTGTATATTTCTGCGTTTTCTTGTCTGTATCGTGTTCATCGCTTTCTGGTGTGAACAAAACAGGCTCGTCGTCTCTTGGTTTTGGGCCCGAGACTCGCAAGATAGCTTTGGAACAGCCCTTCAAAAAAGACAAGGCGCCCGCTTGCCTTTCCAACCTAATTTCAGATGCCTGTGAGCAAGGAGCGTTGGCCGGAGTTTTTAGTTCCAAGGCGCGACTGGTCAGCAAGGTCGACTCCAATTTGCCAATTAGGGAATTCAATTTCCCCCTTACATCAGGGGAATTGTCATCTCCCTTTGGTTACAGACGAGGCGCGTACCACGCAGGGTTGGACATCTCCGCCAAACGGGGAGACCCAGTATTTGCTTGCGCTGACGGGGTGGTGTCCTTGGCAGGGCGGCAAAAAAAATTCAAAGGATTGGGACTTCTCGTCACACTTGAGCACGAGGGTTCCATTTCGACCGACTATGCTCACCTGAGTAAAGTTCTCGTTCATCCGGGACAGCGAGTCAGATGCGGAGACCTGATAGGCCTTGTCGGAAGCACAGGAAGATCCACCAGCCCCCATTTGCATCTTCAAGTCAGAAATGGCGCTCAGTTTTACGACCCCATTATCTTTTTTAATCAGTCACAACTAGCTGGAATTCAGGTGGCGGAGAATTTTCTTGAGCCTGTTCGGGAGAGGATGACGAGATTTAGACCGAAACTTGCCCGTGTACGTAACTGAGTCCTAATTATTCTAAGAAAATTATTCAAGAGCATAATTTTTTGGATTGAAGAACTTTCGATGTTGTTGAAAGACTTCCACAGGACCTATTTCAACAGCAGTGTAAATTAATTGGCTTGAAATTCCTTTTGGATCGTTCTAAAGGTCTTTTCAAAGAATTTCCATGGAGGAAGCGCTATGGTCACATGGAACAACTTGATCATTCTTGTAACAGTCATGGTGTTCGCAACAATTACTGCCCAAGTTCACGCGCAAAGTCACCCTGGAGTTGTCACCAACGCAAATCAGGTTCAGGAAATCCCGGCGCGTGAAGGGACCCCACAAGGAACTGTTCCTTTTTCCAGCGATCAATCATCAGTAACAAGGGTTCCCGGCGCTATTTCACCTCAATATCAGCAGGGCCAAAACGCACAGTCGTGGCCCAACTATCCGTATTCTCAATACAATAACCCATATTACGACGGAGGGTCGCCCGGAAGCTTTGTTTCAGGAGTTATTGACTGGGCGCTGGCGTTTCCATCATCGACATGGGATCGTCTGTCGGAGTTTCTGGACAACAATCTGTTCCCTCGTTCTCCTGCTACGTATGGGGGCAAGCCCGCTGTCCAACGGGTGGCGCCGAACAAAAAGGATCAGGAATCACCTGAACTACCCTCGGCTAGTCCATACAATCCAGGGGCGCGATAATTCGCCTTGCTCCTTTCCTGAGTGGCTTAAATGAACTCAACCGAGGATTTTGATCTTGCTCGTGAACGTATGGTCCGCCAACAGATTGAGACTCGAGGTGTATCCGACCTATCGGTGCTGTCAGTTATGAGAGAGATCCCTCGGCATCTTTTTGTGCCTGAACCGTATAAGGCTCGGGCTTACGATGACTGTCCGTTGCCGATCGGACATGGTCAGACGATAAGCCAGCCTTATATGGTTGCTGTTATGACTGAATTACTCAAGTTGAAAGGAAACGAAAAGGTTCTGGAATTGGGAACAGGATCGGGGTATCAGGCGGCGATTCTCGCCAAGCTGGCCAGATGGGTTTACACATTGGATAGGATATCTGAGCTTAGCGAGAAAGCTCGTCGGAATACTGAGGCTTGCGGTATCAATAATCTCACATTCGTTGTGGCTGATGGAACAAAAGGCTGGCCAGAGGAGGCTCCATACGATGCCGTAATGATCACCGCCGGCGCTCCAACCGTTCCTAAGCCCGTATTCGAGCAACTCTCTGAGGGCGGCCGTATGGTCATACCCGTTGGTGACAGATTTTCACAAATACTCAAGGTGGTTGAAAAGAAACAGGGAGTCAAGAGAGAAGAAAGTTATTTCGAATGCCGGTTTGTTGATCTGGTTGGGGAGCATGGATGGTGAGAACATTGTTTGCTCAAACCATTTGGGCCAATGGTTCTGTGGCTCAAGATCGGCCAATTACAAGATGTCTTAAAAACTACACTCGCCTATTCTTACCAGTTGCCTGATAAGTTTTGGGAATTATGGTAGAGCGATTTCTTGAACTCCGCAGGATCTTTTCAATTCTGAAGGTAATGCGAATAATTTTGACCTTATTGTTTATTGTGTTGCTTGTCACACCGCAGGTCGCATGTGTTAGGAGAGGCGGTAATTGGCCAGTGGGAGAACCCCTGTCAAGGGATTCCGTCTCCACCTCTGGGTTCAAGAGATGTTACCATGTGGTAAACAAGGATGAGACCTTGTCCGGGATTGCCATGCGTTATCATGTCAATGTCTTGGACCTTGCCAGGGAGAACCAATTGGAGAGCCCTTTTGTGATCAAGGAGGGATCAAGTCTGGTTTTGCCTATTAATACGGTTGACTCGTCAGTCCAGACAACTCCAGGGCAGGAAAAGAAAGAAGATGATAATGAAACTTTGGACTCCCAGTTATCCTTACCTCTTGCCACGAAGATCACACAAAAATTTGGGGAAGGAGACCAGGTGCACAGGAATGGTATAAGTTTTGACGGATATGAGGGAGCTGAAGTAAAAGCGGCGGAAAGCGGAATAGTTGGCCATGTTGGTGAAATCCCAGGCCTAGGTAGGGTGGCGCTTATCGAACATGAAAATCATCTTGTTTCAGTCTACGCCCATTTGAACTATATAAAGGTTTCAACAGGAGACAAAGTTACTCGAAATCAGATTATTGGTTCCTTGGGTGGTTCGGGAAATGGAACAAACTCGACATTATATTTTGAAGTCAGATCGCGAGCTAAAGCTGTTAACCCTACAAACTTCTTTAAGACCAAGAAACAGTAATTCATGCAAAGGTAATTGATTGATGCGCCAGAATAAAACAGAATCTACTTATTTCCCAAATGGTTCCGGGCAACCTATGTTTCAAGCGCAATGGCCTTTTACTATACCATCCGGGGTTGTAACCACCGCCCCTTCAGTAATGTCGAGAATAGCTCGCGAAATTGATGAAATCGGTTTTCTCACGACGAAAACTTTGAGCCTAGAGCCTAGGACAGGTTACCTGGAACCCATAATTAGTGAGTATCATCATGGGTGTTTCATCAATGCTGTCGGGTTACCAAGTCCAGGGGCTGAATGGTTTGCAAGCGCAATGAAGCCACTGTTGCCTCTGTACAAATCTAAACCGCTTCTAGTATCAATCATGGGCAGTGATCCTGATGAATTTCTAAAGTGCGCAAAGATTCTTTTCGATGTGGCTGACGCTTTTGAACTTAATTTGTCTTGCCCGCACGTCAAGGCAGCGGGACAGAGCGTGGGCAGCGACCCTGACATGGTCGATCGTATCATCAGATTGCTTTGCAAGAATTTGAGAAAGCCGATTATTCCGAAGCTGTCTCCCAATCTCTCAAACGTGGTTGAAATAGCCATTATTTGTGAAAAGGCGGGAGCCAGCGCACTGTCTCTGATCAACACTGTGGGTCCGGGTATGGCGGTTGACGATATGGGCAATCCCATTCTGTCTAATGTTGTAGGAGGAATTTCAGGATCGGCCATCAAGCCTATAGGTTTACGCATAGTTCGGGAAGTCGCTCAACAAGTCAGACTTCCGATTATAGCTTCGGGAGGAATTGATTCCCCTGTGGATGTAGAGGCCTATCGGAAAGCAGGAGCCAGCTTCTTTGCAGTAGGTTCAGCTCTAGCCGGGGCCAGCACTGAAGAAACCAAAATATTCTTCAGGACGATTGGAAAATCCTACAGATCTAAAAGAATCGAGACAACTAATATTAGAGTAAAGACAAGAAACGACTCATTGCTGATGACTGCCTATTCAAAAACTAGAGTCGTTAGTAACCGCCAGGTGTCTTCAAACATCTTCAGGCTTGAACTTGAATCTGGATCTGTATGTCAACCGGGTCAGTTCTTTTTCCTGAGGATTCCTAACTCTGGCGAGAAACCGTTCTCGCCGATGAATGATTTGAAACCAGTTTATTTGATACGCTCAATAGGTCCGTTTACTCAAAGGCTTTCGGTTTTGAAGACGGGCGACACTGTCTACGTCAGAGGTCCTTACGGAAATGGTTTCAAGGCGCCTAATTCAGGAGAAAAGCTAATTCTGGTGGGAGGTGGCACGGGAGCAGCGCCCATCATCATGGCTGCGTCGAAGTGGTCCTCTAGGGTATGGAGGACTTACTTTGGTTTTTCATCCAATTTCGAGGAGAGATTTGAAAGACAAATTGGTTCTTTAAAGCCCAGCCCCGCCATACTGATAGATAGCCCTGGCCTGGTGGGGGCGGTTGTTGATTTTGTTGATGGGGAGATGACAGCTTTGGGAGAACTTCCCGAAAACATGTCTGTTTACCTGTGTGGCCCACGCGAAATGATGAAAAGAATAGGGGCAGTCTTCGCAAGATTTACCACGCACGATAGAATTTATGTGGCCCGCGAAGATATCATGAG
>JAZDKD010000168.1:0-2256 GCA_043803345.1 Pseudomonadota bacterium | reverse complement strand
TTATAAATGTCTTCAGCCAATTCAATTTCCAACTTTTTACTCTTTGACCTTGCAACTGCGGAAGGTAGGAAAGCGTAATTAATATCAATGCCTGGTGGAACGCTCCAAGTGCAAATAACCGATATAGTAGTTTTCGAAATGCCACTAGGTCTTATTGCAATTTGAAACACATACCTTTCCGCTCTTATCTGTTGAGGTCGAGTATTTATGAAACCATTTTTTTCATCAATATTGTCAATAGCGATCCCTTTTTTCGTAAGAGTGAAGATAACGCATTGGAAAGCTTTTTGGTAGGAAACTTGGTAGATTATACCTTCTCTTTGTTTTGAAAAAGCGTCTTGTTTTGTAATAACGTCTTGGCTAGGACCGCGACAAGAGAAAACCAAGGTAACGAAGGACAAAAAAATAACTGCACAGCTTACGGTTCGAAAGTACCGCCCTTTTTTCATTAGTAGGCCTCCTTCAAGATGCTCTTTACGGCTTAAATCAGCGGCGCAGTCCCACCGCGTCTGCTGGAGTGGTTAGGCTATATCTCCTGTGTTAAATGGTGACTGCCTCCCATTCCGTTCTCTTCTATATCCAATGAGTAGTATATTTTGAAATATTGTATTCATCTATTCTTTTCAAGAGGGATCTGTCATCTTGTATGGGCGCGAAATCCCTAACCCTCTCAGCGAGTAATTTCATCTTATAGCAGAATTTAATATAGGGCTCATCCGCCGACTCCGAAAAATAGAAGCAACCGTATGCAAAAGCAATGTTGGAGTCCCAAATTGGAAAGAAATTTGGAGCAATGAGGCTCAGGGCCTTCGCTACCGATACGGGACTTTTTCTATTGTCTGGCTTGCGTTGCAACGATACAAGAAAATCATTGAACAGATTTTTCATGCCGAGAGTGTCTGCTTCTGATAGTGAACCTATGTCTCTACTTCTAAAATCGTCTAGAACTGCGAGATTGCGAACAATGCATGCGCTCATTGCTTCGAGATCAAAGTTAGCAAAAAAACGATTCCAAGCCCGGATCAGTCTTGATATGCCTCTTGTCATTTCTGCAGGGTTCCCCCAATTATCTTGAACGATTGACAATGCCTCAAACCAAATAATATCTATGCCTTGTTTTCCCTTTTGATTGAATAATTCATATCCTCTTTTGAATTCTTCTGAATCAGGGACGTGAAAATCAATTTGAAGGTTCATAGCTCATCCTCTATATTTAATGTGTAGCCTAACACAAAGTTCACCGGGAGCCCGCTGTTTGGGCGATCCGGTGGAACGACTTGTTAAATGCCGATTCATCGAATAAATTTCCTCTCAATCAGATATAGCAAAGCGTTCAGGCTTTGATCCACAAGGACTTCGTAGTTCGACGACAAGTGGAAAATGTTGTCCCAAACAAGATTATGGCCCGTTGTGTTTCTAAGCTTAGATGCCGTACAAAATGCAGTAAGCAGGGAGTTGTCAGTAGCTGCATCCAAGATATCTTGAAGGCTGTCTGCGCTTGTCTGTATGCCTGTCCCAAAATCAGATATGAACGCGTTTGTCTGAAATACCTGCCCGAGAGTTTTGACTGGGTCCCCGTTGTTTTTGGTCGGGTAAAGGTACTTCAGTAGCGACTCGAAAACCAAACCTGCGCTAAATAGGTGGGCAATTACGGGACCAAGTGAACCTCCTTGGATACTCTTAAGTCGCAATTCAATCAGGCGCTCGGCTGCCTCAAGCAAAAACACATACAATGCTGAAATTACTGTCCGCGTAGACGCCGTTTGCATTAACCGGACTACGAAACGGTCTATGAATACGTCAATACTGAGGGGCGCTAACCCGGAAATAACATTGAAACGGTCTATGTGAACAGATAGTAACTGTCTTATCTGTCGTATGACTCGTTCCGCGACGTGTGGATCGGTCGTCAACCTCAAGAAAAGTGCTCCCGGGCGATCTGTCCAATTGGCTCCAGCGTTCCGTACGTCTTCAGATATAGCGGCATCCAGGTAATAGAGTGCTTTTTCGTAGTTACGAAGATCAAAAGCCAACCATGCCAAAAAGAAAAAGGGTGTCCCTTTGTGGACTTGCTCATACTTCTGAGGATTTCGGCTATGCAGCAACTGCAGGAGGTCCTCATAGTCGCGAAAGCGCTCGAATGGTCGGTCGGTCGCATGAAGGAGATTACCAGGCCCAAATGTAGAAAAGAACGTGTCCTTCCGGCAAGCCTGTATAGCGGAAAGAAATTTGCCGGGGGTGAGGCTGGGAGGCAAA
>JAZDKD010000167.1:0-3704 GCA_043803345.1 Pseudomonadota bacterium | reverse complement strand
TCGGATTCGGGCATTGTAATATTGATTCTCTTAGTCTTGACGTTTGCGATGGGTACCAGGAAGGGTATAGCTCCTGCATTCTCCGGATTTTCAAGTATATCAGTCAGCGGACCTGGTTCAGGGATAGACTCTCCATCGGCGAGCATACCTTTGATATGAAATCTTAATGCCTCTGATGCCTTCCTGTAGGCTTCTTCCAAAGTGTTACCTACTGTGATACAGCCTGGAAAATCCGGGAAGTCGACACCAAAGCCACTATTTTTTTCCTTTCGAACCAATGCGATGTAGGTCAACATGTTATTCCTTCCCTTTTTTTATTGACTTGAAATTTTCGCGTAGGGTAAGTCCGGACTGCCTTCGTATGCTACCTAATGTTCCTTCAGGAATGTCTTTGACCGGATGCGGAATTGTCACACGCCCGTGTTTATGAGGGTGTTTGAACTGAAGGTGATCGCCTTCGTGGGCCACCAGGTACCATCCGTCAGCTATAAGCATCTGTATAATACGCCTGCTATCCATTGCAACTATTATACACACCAATACATATAACGTCAATTGATGGAAACTTTTATCTTATACCCGCATTTATTTTTGAAAAGCTCTTCCTAATACCCTGTATTTCTAGTATTTGAATATTACATCACTTGAAAGGAACGACACATGAGGATCGTCACACTGTTTGGGAGCCCCCGAAAAAAAGGCAATACAGCCACCTTGCTCGGATGGGTGGAAGACGCTCTTAAGAAACAGGGACATGAAGTTGACCGTGTTGACATAAACAAGGAAAAAATCAATGGTTGCATAGAGTGTTATACCTGCCAGAAAACCCCGGATGAGCCCGGATGTCCCCAAAAGGACGACGCTCTGGGGATTTTTCAGCGCATGTTGGCTGCGGACATCGTAATTTACGCTTCTCCAATGTTCTGCTGGAGCTGGACTTCTCAGATAAAGACTCTAATAGACCGGCACTTTTGTCTGGTAACCAATATCGGAGGGGGAAAATATAAATCCCTCCTTGAAGGAAAGAAAGTGGCGCTCGTGGGCACTTGCGCGGGGCCGCTCGAAGGAAACGGACAACAACTCGTGGATCAGTTCAGCGCATTGGTAGACTATTCGCAGGCGAAATTGACGGGAAAACTCTTTGTGCCGTTATGCACTACTCCCGAACAGATGCCTGAGGACGCAAAACTTAAGGCGGCGGAATTCGTCAATCAGATTGTAGCATAGGTAGCTCCACCGTAAGGGAAAACCCATACTGTAGCTGCCTTTGGGGCTTTTGATGAGGCCCATCTCATCAGGGCGTCACAAGCGTTGAAGCTTCGAGCTAATCCCATTTTTCTGCCTATGTCGTGCGGTAGCAAAGGAGAATCGCTGAAGATGGCAAGATTGTTGCGCCACCAGAGCGTAACTCACCTAGGATGGCTGGAAGGAAATCGGCAACTGGAGTTGGCCCGGAATGATCGTCAACGATTATCAAAATCTTGGTGTCCGCAAGATCTCTAGATGAGAGCCGCTTCGCTCCTATCGGGTCTGCCATGGAACTTGAATAGACTGAGTCATTCTCCCTCACAGATCGGACTGGTTCGGTCTGAGAATCAAATACTCGTACAATTGTATGTTCCTTCTCGTGAAGAAACGGCAAAAAGAATTTGGCTACCCCAGATAAAACTCGTGGATGGCCACTGAAACAGCCTCTATATCACTGGGTTCCATTTCATAATATAATGGAAGTCTTAACAGTCTCTCACTGATATTGTCCGTAACATTCATTGAACAGGCGATCCGGCCATATTTCTTCCCAGCAGGGGAAGAATGCAACGGTATATAATGAAAGAGGGCTGAAATTCCGCGCCGGGCAAGGAACTGGATCAACCGGCCACGTTCGACAGCGTTGGATGTGAGAATGTAAAACATGTGTCCGTTTGAGGTCGATGCATTTGGAAGATTTTTTGGTAGTCTTACACATCCTGAAACTTCCAGCGGTTTCAAGAATCGATAGTATAACCCTGCCAAGGCGCGACGATTTTCAACAATTGAGTGGGCGCATTCCAATTGAGCCAACAGGAAAGCCGCCCCTATCTCACTGGGGAGAAAAGACGAACCCAATCTTATCCAGGTGTATCTGTCAGTTAAACCGTTAGAAAAATCCTTTCTATTCGTACCTTTCTCCCATATTATCCCGGCCTTTTCCATGAGGTCCCGCCCTGAATCATTATTTATCAGAACCGCTCCCCCTTCTCCGCTGATAATATTCTTGGTTTCGTGGAAACTCAGGCAGCCAATGTGGCCTATGGCGCCCAGGGATTTGCCTTTGTAGGTTGACAGCATTGCCTGGGCGGCGTCCTCAACAACAATGAGTCCATTTGCCTGAGCCGTTTCCAGGATTGAATCCATCTCGCAAGCTACACCAGCGTAATGCACTGGGACAATCGCCCGTGTTCTGGAAGTAATAGCACAGGGGATAAGGTTTTCATCAATGTTCAGAGTATCTTTACGTATATCAACAAATACAGGCTTGGCGCCCCTTAAAGCAAAGGCGTTTGCAGTGGAAACGAAGGTGAAAGACGGCATTATGACTTCGTCTCCCGGTTGAATGTCAATCATGATCGCCGACATTTCCAAGGCTGAGGTGCATGAATTTGTGAGAAAAGCCGCGCAGTTTCCAAGATGTTTAGTTAACCAGGAATGACAACGCTCTGTGAAATAGCCACCACCGGAAATGCGCTTGTTTGCTATAACGGCGTCGTGTATGTAGGCTAACTCGTTTCCTGCAATAAATGGCTTGTTAAAAGGAATTGTCAATTCTGGTTTGTTTATCATTGTTTATCTCAAATCCTCGAAATGAATTGGACCCAATGACGGTCTATAATCAGAAAGCCGACCCTTTTTTCGTCTTGGGGCCTGATCAAGAGAGGCCAGTAAGCGGCTCCAACGCCTCGAAGGCGGAGTAATGTGAGGAACTCGCATATTGATGTGAATTGTGAAGTAGCGACCTGATATCGAAAATCCTTCGTGCAGTAACACTTTGTGAACTGGGTCATTTTCCAGAAGAACTTGCGTAACAATTTGGTTAGCCCCTTCGGCTTGAAAAGCGAATTTAACGGTTCTGATTATTTCCTTGAAAACGCCCCGTCTCCTATATTCAGGCAGAACCCCAGACAAGAGCCCCCTAAAACGTTTACCCCTGGTTTCAGCAGCGAAGAAGCCGCATAAATCGGATTCTGAATAGAACATGAAGCACGTTTTTTCAGGCGAAGAAAGGCACGACCTTGTCCATTCCTGATATGCTAGAGTGAGGTCAAATTCAGGTAGATCTCGATTAGCAACATAATGGCTTCTATAGCCGGAAAAAGATCGGCTCACCAGACTGTCCAAATCCTCGACGTGCCTTTCGTCGGCTTTTATAACTTTCGAAATAGTGCAAAAGCCCATGGCCTTGGATGAGGCGTCTTTCAGATTTATCCCGTATTCGACTGCTGTGTCAGCAAGATAGACACTTCTGAATGACTTGAAGATCTTGTTGACAAGGTCAAACCTGTCTGTAGGTAGCCGCACAATGGCAAGCTCAGGAAACTTTGATTCGATTGCGGTTTTTAGGTTTTTCCAGCTTGAACGCTTGACATTGAAACGAATCACTTTTCTGCCGAATCGGTGAGACTCCGTCGGTGAGAATGAAATCGCAATGTTTTCATTGCAATCGTTGA
>JAZDKD010000166.1:0-2323 GCA_043803345.1 Pseudomonadota bacterium | reverse complement strand
ATTTGTTGTCTTTCCAAAACTGTTGAGCGACTGGGAAAAAATTGTCGACGAAAGGAGATATGTCTTCCGGAGCAAAAGTAGAGTCGACGGATGGCTCAGCGCCAAAAACCGTAATAAACCATTCTGGAAGGTTTCCTGAGATTTTAAAGACAGAACTGCCGATGCGTTCGAAAACTACAAACCCCATGATTTCCAAAAGATCATAAAACACACTCTCATTACCATTTCGTGAGACAATTGAATTTTCAACAGATTGATTTTCTCGAAAGTTGTCTGAAATATCCGGCATGGTGAAAAGTCTTTCCTGTTTCGAGAGCAATACATTTAGGGGCCGAGCATTTGACCTGACATTTATAGCATGATTTTATTAAGGAATTCAACACCTCCTCCTGGTGATTTGAAACGAACCTAACACGCATTTAAAAATAAAAACCAGGTTAGAGATAGACAAAATTTATTGGAACAATTCAATGCGTTAGATCTTCACAAAGTCTTGATCAAAAATCGTGCTTGATGTTGTCCACCGTCCTTATGGTAGACTGTTAGGAAAATGGGCTGACAGTCGTTTTCAACTTCTTTCAATAGTTGACATATTTGTTTTTATTATAATTATCAGTATCTTGCACATGAATCTTTGTCTCGAGTTGATAAAATGAAGGTAAGTTTGGTAAAGCGTTTCAGAGGCTCTCTGTTGGGGCTGGCGCTAGGAGACGCAATGGGCGCTCCTCTTGAGTTTCTTCCACCTGGATCATTTGAACCCGTCAACGGTCTCACATCCGGGGGACCCGGCAATGTCAGGACGGGAGAATGGACTGACGACACATCAATGGCGCTGTGTCTCGCTGAGAGTTTGATAGAAAAACGGGGCTTTGATCCTATCGATCAATTGAAAAGATACGTTCGATGGCGTCACGCCGGACATATGTCCACCAGAGACTATGGGTTCGGGATTGGAAACACTGTGGCTGCAGCGCTGGACTTATTCGAGAGCACCGGCAGGCCGTTGTGCGGTTCAACTGATCCTAGATCTGCGGGAAACGGGTCTTTAATGAGGCTGGCTCCTGTTCCGTTGTTCTTTTCGGACAACCCGGGGTTAGCAATAGAGACGTCGGGAATCAGTTCGATGACAACGCACTCAACCGGGACATGTGTGGACGCGTGCAGATATTTTGGCGGGTTGATTCTTGGAGCTATCCAGGGAATTTCGAAAGAAGAGCTTCTATCAGATCGATTCTGTCCTATCCCTGAATACTGGACTCAACGGCGCCTTCATCCGGAGATAGAAGTGGTAGCCTCGGGTTCATTCAAGACTCTTAATCCTCCGGAGATAATAGGTTCAGGCTATGTGGTAAAATCACTGGAGGCGGCTCTTTGGGCATTTCACAGATCGGGTTCGTTTGAAGATGGATGCGCTCTCGCTGTAAATCTTGGAGACGACGCTGACACCACCGGAGCTATCTATGGCCAGCTTGCCGGAGCATTCTACGGTGAGGATATCATCCCAGTGGGATGGAGGTCACAGTTGATCATGAGAGAGACGATAGAGGCTATTGCCGACATATTATTCGAAATGAGCGGAAACACCGTTCCGAAATGGCTTTGAAAGTCTGAAGGTTTAACGGTCTATGAGAATAGGTTGGGATCCAGTAGGAGGCCGAGTTGCATTCTGATAAGTTGCTTGAAGCGGCTCTTAACGTCGACTACCAACAGTCACTAACTCCTGTGGTGTCATCTTTCGTAGAGAACGCCGCTATTTGTTATGGTCTTGATCCTGCCGGCGCTCTTGACTTGACGCTCTCTGCAGAGGAAATTTTTACCTACCTATGCAGCCTGGGCGATCATAACGAAAAGGTCAAAATATCTTGTCGATACGGAGCCTACTTTGTTGAACTCGAATTTCAGTTCAAGAGCGATGATTTCGACCTGACCGCCTTTAATCTGACTGCCTGTCATACGTTATCATGCGAAGAGCAAAGTTTTCAGACAGGTCTTCTAATAGCATCGCGCCTGGTTGACCGGTTCTCTTTTTTCAGAAAGGGCGGCGTTTCCATGTTGCTCATGGTAAAAGAGAGACCATATTCTCGTATCAAGGAAGAAGAACCGCTCCAAACTAAAATACTGGGGGATTTGATAATCAGAAGGCCTGACCCCGAAGAAATCAAACTGTTCGTCCGAAAATCCCTGAGAAATTATGATGCCTGCGTCACCCCTCTAAGCTTTGAGACGCCGGGTAAAGTAGTGGACATGGAGGCAGGCGGCAAATATTCCATCGCCATCGCCACAGACATGGCTGGAACGATTGGAGGCGGTATAGTCTGGACAT
>JAZDKD010000165.1:0-2483 GCA_043803345.1 Pseudomonadota bacterium | reverse complement strand
CACTCTTTTCTCAGGACAAGTGTTCGGCGGCGAGGTCATAACAGCAACTGAGGTTGAAAGCTGTTTCTATGCTGACGGCAAAATGGAATGCTCAAAAGGAGAATTTCGCAATACGTATTACCGAGAGGGAGACAAGTTTGTTAGAACAAATGTTTTTAATATGAAAAGGAAGGAATCTTTGACGGACAACACTGTTTATTCAGTTATGGGTGATCTTGTGTCTGACCCAAGACATAATGTCGGAAAATTTATGCCACAGGTCGTGAGAGCTATAGGCTTTCCAGGTGCCGATGCTGTTGAGATATTATCTATTGGCAAAGATTTCATTCAAGCGGTCAAATCAACATCTGACTACTTTGTAATCAACCGCTTTAATATCACACGGGAATAATTTAAAGGCTAACGCGGTTGTACCGGATCGCCGATAAATCCTGCTCCCTGTGAGCCGCAGCGGTAGAGGTGAAAATATGAAATTAATAATACTGATTGCTTCTTTACTGCTACTTGGCGCTTGTGCTACACCAGTCAGCCATACAAATACGCCTTTGGCGACATATGACAAAGACACAGAATATGGCCTTGAGGAGCGACCAGATGGTTTCGGCATTACGGTCTACTATTCCCGCTACCAGTTCATTCCAGAAAGCGATGCCGTTGCCACCGCCTGCAAATTTGCCCTTACCTCTATTGCGTGGGAATTAGCTGAAAAGAAAGGCAAGAAAATCGAGCCAATCAACGAGCAACGGATCAGAATTTCAATGGGGCGCAATGGTTTCTCTGGCATCACATCATGTCAGGCATTCGCAGTAGTGAAATGGAAACAATAACGAAGCCTCTAACGATTCCATCGAGTAGGACGTCCACCAAATAGCTACGCTTTTTGGTCCTCCCTCATGTCAAACGTTAACCATTGGAGATAACTAATGAGGATTCTAATCTCGACAGTCATCCTTCTCTTCATGCTATTTCTTGGTTGGCATATATCAATTGCTGGTGAGGTCGCTTATACATGCAAAGTAATGCATGTATATGATCTTGATGACAACGGCTCACTTAGAATTTCAAATTGGGAAAAACAATTTAAAGACAGTGAATTTTCCGTGTCACGTAACACCGGAGAAGTTATTGGTGTGGTTATTTCTACTCATTTGGCAAATTCAACAAAGGTAATAAACAGGGGGGATAAAAAGTATTCCTTTAAATCTATCGCTGATTTTGATGCAATCGACAAGTCACTGTCATCAGGAAATGAGAATGCAATTAGCACTGCCTCCTTTCAGCTATTGGAAATACAAGAATTTCATGATGGAGGTATGAAACCTTTTGTTGCCATGTCCATGGGGGGAGCAGGTATTGTCACCGGCTTGTGTAAATAATGTAAAAAATGGGGACAGATTTATTATTTTGACATGTTCACAGTAAAAATGAGAAGGAAAATCCTTGAATGAGAATTTACCTTGATTGTTGTAGTCTCCAGCGTCCGTTTGATGATAGATCTCAACCGAGGATATCAGTTGAAGCTGAAGCGGTGCTTGTCATTCTCGCGTTGTGTGAAGCCCACAACTTGACGCTCATTTCTTCGGAGGCGCTGCTGTTCGAGATTGGCCGTATTCCAGATCAGACACGTAAGGACGATGCCTTGGCAATTCTCAAAATAGCTAAGGAAGCCGTTGAGCTGACAGCAGAAGGCGAGGCATTGGCCAGAAAACTAATGGCATCCGGTCTGAAAACCTTGGATGCTTTACATTTGGCATCTGCATCGACTGCAAAAGCTGATTATTTTTGTACGTGTGATGATAAATTTCTAAGAAAAGCCAAGACGTTAGAGGGATTGGATACTACGGTGGTATCACCCACCGAACTGGTGATGGAGCTAGACATATGAACATTGAAGCAAGACCGGTATCTGAAATTAGCCGTCGAGCCACGCACATCCTATTTAAAGAGATGGGTATTGTTGACACCATTCGGTTTCTGAATCAGTTTTCGATGGGCCAAGGCGACTATACAAAGGAGCGCGAGAAGTGGTTGGGTGATATATCCCTGGATGATGCCATCTCTCAAATTAAGGCACAGAGAGAAAAAAGACATAACCGAATCGAGCGGGCGTTCCCGGGCTTCGAGAAATGACAATCGTGTGCCTGGCGTTGGGGCGATGAGGTGAAAAACGTTGGCTTCGGATCGGACTAAGGCGAGCATCGCGGATATGGGCTTCGATAGAAACCACAACCTTTTTCGAGGCGACAACGACATCGGAAGCGATATCGCAAGTCTGGCTAGAAAAAACTTCGTCCTCAAATACTGACATCCCCAGCGCCGTGAACTTTGGCTTCGAGGTAAAACCCTCAGGCTGCCGGGAGGTGTCTCGGCGAGCGCCGCAGATATCGGCCTCGACAAAAACCATGGCTTCGATCGGCGTTACGGCGAGCGCCCCGGATATCGACTTCGAGCCGTTCTAAGAGGCGGGATCACAAGCCTACGGC
>JAZDKD010000164.1:0-5859 GCA_043803345.1 Pseudomonadota bacterium | reverse complement strand
GCCAGATACTGCGATCAAAGGCAAGTTAAAATTAATCATTTTTTTGGAAAAACATATCTTCCAGGAGAGGAAAGAAAACTTGAGGAAGAGCTTAGATACAATTTCATGGACTTGGCTCCTGTAATCGAAAATTTTATGGATCGTTAACGTTTTAGTCATTTTTCTGACCAACATTCCACGAGGTATTGTCGGGTTTTATGGAAATTCCCCTTTTCAAGGATATCGTAGTCATTTGCGGACTTGCAATAATTGTTGTTTTCGTCTGTCAACGCTTCAGGGTTCCAAATATAGTTGGTTTTCTTCTTACAGGCGTCTTGGCCGGACCTCACTGCCTGGGTCTTATCAAGAATTTGTCCGACGTGGAGGAACTCGCTGAAATAGGCGTGGTGTGTCTTCTGTTTACAATAGGGATCGAGTTCTCTCTTAGAAATTTGATCAGGATAAGATCCCTTGTTGTCATTGGAGGGACCGTTCAAGTTGGACTCACGATTGCCACTGGAGCTCTGCTGGCCTATGTAGTGGGATTGCCGGGAAACATGTCAATTTTCTTTGGCTTTCTGTTATCTCTGAGCAGTACCGCCATAGTACTTAAAATATTACAGCAAAGATCTGAAAGCGAAAGCCCTCATGGAAAGCTAAGTCTCGGCATTCTAATATTTCAGGACGTCATTGTTGTAGTCATGATACTCGTGTCTCCAATTCTAGCCGGCAAGAGTTCGTCGATCGGCATGGATTTGTTGGATCTGGCGATAAAGACCATTTCGATTCTGCTGGTCGTTTTTGTTGCCGCAAACTGGTTGGCCCCTAGTTTTTTTTATCAACTGGCGCGGCTCAGGAACCAGCAACTCTTTCTTTTAGGAATTGTTCTGGTAGCCCTTGGAGCAACATGGTTAACGTCGGCCTTCGGCCTTTCTCTCGCGCTCGGAGCATTTATAGCTGGTTTGATAGTTTCAGAGTCTGACTTCAGCGAACGAGCGCTCGGCAATATTTTACCGTTCCGGGATCTGTTTACCAGTTTCTTTTTCGTTTCTATCGGCATGCTCTTGAACATCTCTTATGTCTTGCAGAACGCTTTTCTTGTGTTTACCGCAGCTCTAATAGTAATGACGGTCAAATTTTTGGCCGCCGGTTCCGCTGCTATAATCCTCGGTTTCCCAGCCAGAACCGCTGTCCTGACTGGAATTGCGCTGTGTCAGGTAGGGGAATTTGCTTTTGTGTTATCTGAAACTGGATCGGTTCTAGATTTGATAGACAAAGATAGTTATCAATTATTTCTGGGACTGTCAGTAATTACTATGATAGTGACACCTTTCCTGATAGCTTCAGGAGAAAGTTTGGCTTCTGTATTCCTGTCGATACCTCTTCCGAAAGTTATAAGGAATGGCTTTTCGATGCGAGGGTCGATCGAGCCTGTTCCCAAACAAAGTAACCACCTTATCATAGTGGGATTTGGGATCGGAGGTAGAAACCTTTCTCAAGTAGCTTCAGCGGCAAAAATTCCCCATGTAATAATTGAACTCAATCCGGACACAGTCCGAAAAGAAAAATCCCTCGGTCTACCAATAAACTATGGCGACGCCTCAACAGCTCCGGTTTTGGAACACGCCGACGTCAAGTTGGCTCGAGCTCTTGTCATCATGATTTCGGATCCAGCGGCGAATCGGCGTATCATCGAAACAGCCCGCAGAATTAACCCGACTCTGTACATAATGGTACGAACAAGATTTGTAGCAGACATTGACTACCTTTACTCACTTGGCGCCAATGAAGTGGTCACAGAGGAATATGAATCTTCCATTGAAATTCTAGCTCGAGTCTTGAGAAAATATCTTGTTCCTCAAAGTGACATTGAAAAATTCATAACGCAGGTCAGATCAAATCATTATCAGGTTTTTCGAAGGCCGGTTTATGAATCCCCGACAGTTTCCGACCTCGGTCTAGAATTATCCGAAACCGAGATTACTTCCATTCGTATAGATCCAGGGTTCCCCTCCGCTGGAAAAACGATAAGAGAACTTGATATTAGAGGCAAATTTGGGGTTACGATATTGGCGATAAGGCGAGAAACCAAGTTGATCTCCAATCCTTCGCCGGATGAACAAATTCAAGACGATGACGTGCTCATTATAATTGGTGACTCTACAAAGTTGGCCTGCCTTAACGATTTATTTTCCTGCAGTATTAGCTGAAATTAACCAGTGTTTGCTCCGTCAACTCAGTAATATTTCAGAATGAGTCGAGCCACCTGTTGAGCGCATCAAAACCTGCCTTGGCGGAACTAATGATTTCTGCTTCGCCTCCATTTGAGGCCACATAGCTTTCCATGAAATTCTTGAAGTCCTGCCACATAGGAACTACTTCCGCTCCATTCGACGAAAAATATGCGTACCCTTGGTAATCTTGAAATCCGAATTTTTCCCTGAGCGCCTTGGCGAGAACCAATCCTCCCAAACGGGATCCTTCGAAAAGATACAAAACCCCCAAGACATGAGACATGTCTCGAACATTTGATACGGTTTCGTACCTGGGCAAATTATCGAGAGCCGTTCGAGTCTCACCAAGAAATATCAGATCGTCTTCCAGTGGCTCCATCCGTTTCCTTTTTTGCCACTCTATTTCAGCATTATAATTTGTCATCAGGGGTTCCGCCGCTTTTTCAAATACTGACACGAATCCATAAAGTCGACCAAGAACTTCCCTGTACTCATTCAGTGTCATGGTCTTTTCAGGGATTTTACGGAGCGGTCCTCGTTTTTCCGCTTCATCATGTAATGGCATGATTGCGTCCCTTAGTAGTGGCATGAACATTGCCATCACGTAGCCTCCTTCCATAAGTTTGCAGGGAATACTTGCGCATTGAAGCTGCAAGGTTTAAGTAAATGGTCACTATCATTGGCATCCGGCGAATGAGATGTCAATAATGGTTTTTAAAAACAGGGAAACACTCAAACTATTTTGTGAAAAACTGGTTTATAGCATTTTCATGTGTTATTGACCCTTTCTAAAGATTCTAATAAAGGATTTTATGCCTGAAGCTGAGGTTCACGGGTACATCTGGGAGGTGAACATGCAGGAATTAAATGCGGATATCGCCAAAAGTATCAACGAACAGATCGAGCTTCTATCAGAAGCTATAGTGTCAAGACAGTATGAACGTCAGCCCGAAATATGGGAACCTTACGGAGATAAAGGTAGACAGCTCAGTCTACGCGACTCCAATCATCACTTCAGGTATCTGGTTGAAGCCCTTACCGAGAGCGACCCAACCCTATTTGCAAACTATGTGGCCTGGATAAAACAACTTTTCGAAGGATTGAAGTTCCCTCCTGAAGCTCTGACGAGCATGCTCGAATGTACTCAGGAAGTCCTCCGAGAAAGACTTTCAAAGGAAATGAGCTCTGTCACTGACGAATATATAGCGACAGCGATGAATCGAATCGCTCACGAGACCACAGCCGAAACTTCCCTGATCTCTCAAGATTTCCCTTTATATGAGCTCGCGAGGGATTATTTAGACACTCTCTTGAGAGGTGAAAGACATCTAGCCAGTAAGATGATACTGGAAGCGTTCGAAAAACGGGCCGGCATAAAAGACATATACATTTACGTATTTCAGCGATCACAGTATGAGATTGGGCGTCTCTGGCATTTGAACAAGGTAAGCGTCGCCCAGGAACATTATTGTTCCGCTGCCACTCAACTTATTATGTCGCAGCTTTACCCGCACATATTCTCAACAGAAAAGACCGGGCGCAAACTCGTCGCCGCATGCGTTGGAGGAGAACTTCATGAAATTGGCGTACGTATGGTAGCCGATTTTTTTGAGATGGAAGGATGGGATACCTATTACATGGGCGCCAACACACCGACATCCACTGTGGTTGAGGCTATAGAGTCACACGATCCGGATGTGCTGGGAATATCGGCCTCAATGCCTTTCCACAGAGGGACATTGAAAGAACTCATTGAGACAGTGCGTGATCAAGACAAGGCAGGCCGAGTAAAAATTCTGGTTGGAGGTTATGCCCTTCGTTCATCCCCGGATCTTTGGGTTAAACTTGGCGCTGACGGCTTTGCTGAAGACGCTCAGCAGGCAGTGTCAATGGCCAATCAGATCGTAATGAAGGTATAGTTATCATGGAACCGGGGAAAAAAGATGTAGGAGCAGTGTTTAAATGTGGTTTGGATGGAACCATCGTCGAGGTAGTTCGAGATGAACTGGGAATAGAGCCGCGCATTCAGCCCGGAAGGTCTCTTGCCATGGTAGTTGATGGTGGCAGCCTTGGGAAATCCCTAACATTCTTAAATGAAATTAAATCTCATGGCTCAGCTTTTGACTGGCAACTGGGAGTTCCGATCAAAGGTAGTGTAGTTATCCTGAGTTTCGGTGGAGCCAAATGGGAAGATTCCATTCTGGTCGTGGCTGCAAAAACGTCCAATGGACTGGGGAAACTCGTGGATGAATTGACCGGAATAGGCAATGAACAAATCAATAGTCTTCGCTCAGCCTTAAAGGAGCGAGCTGATCTAACCAAGGACCATGAACAAAGGGAAAACGCTCTATATGACAAATTGGGTCGACTCAACAATGAACTGGCAAACCTTCAGAGAGAACTGACCAAGAAAAACATTGAACTCGAAAAGCTCAATGAAGAGAAAAACCGTTTTCTCGGAATAGCGGCTCACGATCTGAGAAACCCACTAAACGCCATACAGATGTATAGCGAATTCCTTTTAGAAGAAGCCGCTGAGGCCCTTGACTCAGAGCAGATGGAATTTGTTTCGATAATTCATTCTTCGAGCCAGTTCATGCTTCAACTTGTGAATGACCTGCTTGACGTTGCCAAAATCGAATCGGGCAAACTCCAACTGGAACTCACACAAACCAATTTAATCGAATTCATAAAACGAAACTTGTCCCTAAACAGTCTCGTGGCGTCTAGAAAGAAGATCAGCCTAATTTTTCGGCAGAATGGCGCAATTCCTCATGTCATGATAGATCCCGCTAAGATCAATCAGGTGCTTAACAATCTTATCACTAACGCTATAAAGTTTTCTGCCCAGGAGATTACTGTCGAGGTTGCGATTGCTAAGTCGGGAGATGACGCCGTCATATCAGTCAAAGATCAGGGACAAGGCATACCGGCCGAAGAAATTGATAAACTTTTCAAACCGTTCCAGAGAACCAGCGTAAAGACCACGGCAGGAGAGGATAGCACCGGGCTCGGCCTGGCGATCGTGCGCAGAATTGTCGTCGGTCATAGAGGAAAAGTGTGGGTTGAAAGCAAGGTCGGGGTTGGATCCACATTCTATGTGGCATTGCCCACCGGGGAAATTTGAAATATACTCACTATGACAGTTTAGATTTAGACGTTTTTATGGAAAAACCTCTTTGAGAGGTTACTTATGATGCAAATTAAGATTCCAATGAAAGATTGAAGAAATGAATGAGCATGTCACGGCGAGAATTCTGATTGTAGATGACAACTTAAATGCTCTCAAGGGCTTGACGAGGATAATCAGGTCAGCCGGACACATAGCAATAGAGGCCAGTAACGGGTCACAATGTTTGACGCTTGCCAAGACACTTAAACCAGACTTGATTCTTCTGGACGTCATGCTACCCGACATTGACGGAAGAGACGTGTGCAAGATTTTAAAGTCAGATCCTGAGACATCCGGGATCCTTGTTGTTATGCTCTCCAGTTTATTCACAGAATCTGAAATTCAGTCGGCTGCGCTGGAACTCGGGGCTGACGGGTACATAGCCAGACCAGTTCCAAATCGTGAGTTGCTGGCTCGCGTAAACGCTTTGATTAGAATAAAGTTTACAGAGCGTATGCTGGAGGATGCTCTGGC
>JAZDKD010000163.1:0-12539 GCA_043803345.1 Pseudomonadota bacterium | reverse complement strand
AACCGATTACCAGAACTTCATAATCGCCTTTTTTGAAACATTTTCTAAGTTCGATTTCATGAGCCCCCTCGCACAGCCGAAAACCGACGTTAACATAATCCCCCAACCGGCTGTCAAAACCCATTCGAAGTTCTTTGTCCTTTTTGGCTATAAGGTCGGGAGTTACGGGAGCTGTTTTGGTTTTTTCCGCATCCACAAAAACCACATCTCTGCGAAGCGTATATGGAGATTCTAGGAAATGAAAGATATTTAGCCTTGTTCCATGTTTTCTCGCAAGACCGAGAGCGTAATCAAACGCCCAATCTCCCTGACGTGAAAAAGTTGCGCATAACCCAATTCCATTCATTGGTTTCCTCCTGAATTACTATTGTAAAGTTAACTAGACTTTTTCTCTTCTTGAAGTTCGTGATTATCCACGATCGGAGTTTCATGAAGAGGAATTTCAACGATAAATTTAGAGCCTTCACCCTGTTGGGACTCCACTTTTATGGTTCCTTTATGTTCGTGTATGACTTTCTTGGTAATTACAAGACCAAGCCCAGTCCCTTGAGATCCCTTAGTTGAATAAAACTTCGAAAACAAATTGTTGCGTGTTTCTTGAGACATACCAACACCATTGTCTGAAATTTCAATAACAAGCCGATCCGATATGATCGATCCGTTAATAACCAATTGACCATTGGTTTCCGTATCGCCAGTTCTGCAAGCGTAAATTCCGTTGGACACAAGGTTGGACAATGCGCTGTGCATTGACGCTGGATCCATCATGCATGATCGGATTTTTCTCTCAAACTTTCGAACAATTTCAACTCCTTCATCTTTAGCTTTAGCTTCATAAAGATCGCAAACTTCCGTGAGCAGTTGCCCCACATCGTAGGGCGTGTATTCCGGAGATCTCTCTTTTGAAGCATATAGAATTCCCTTGACCAAATCAGAAATCTTTTCGACGTTGGTTTTCACCATATCCCAGCCGGCCTTGACTCGATCCTCTCGACCACGGACCAATCCCGAATCAAGGACATAAACACTTCCTTGAAGCCCAGCGAGAATGTTTTTGATTGAATGCGACATACCGGCTATGGTCTCGCCGAGTATTACCAACTCACCTCGCAGCCTCTTAATTTCGGTAATGTTTGTGCTCATCTCCATTACCGCTGTTATTTCGCCTTGATCGTTTCTGACTGGTGATGTGTTGACAACGATATAGGTGTCTTCACCATTTTTTCGCCAAACCTCTTCCGACCAGGCGCTTTCTCCATCCTCGAATGTTTTTTGAACAGGGCAATTGTTACAGACTTGATCATTATGTTTGTAAACCTCGTAACACTTTTTGCCCTCACTGAAACCGAAATCACTGCTAAAGGCTATATTGTGCCGCAATATATTAAAATCCTTATCCACAACAGTCAGATAACACGGAACATTTTCAAAAAGGTATTGAAACTCCTGACGTTGCCTTTCAATCTTGAATTGCAGCCTTTTCAAAAGTGTAACGTCGACAACCATTTCAAGCACTTCATTAACTTTGCCCGTATCGTCAAAAATTGGAGAGGTTTTGACTATTACATTAGATTTGAGACCATTAATGCTCCACATTTCTTCTGATTGGTGGGACGCTCCGTCTAAAAATGTTTTTTCAACCGGACAATTTTTACACTTGGAGCTTTGGTTTTTATATGACGCAAAGCAATATGCGCCTGTTTTATCGCCAAATTCCGACTTGAAGCTTCTGTTAGATCTCACAATTTTAAAATTATTGTCAATTACAGTGAGATAGCACGGAACCTCTTCAAAGAGGGCTTTGTACATTTTCCGGCTGGCGTCGAGTTCAGATGTGCGTTGATTAATTTGGAGGCTCATAGAATCGAAAGCGCGAGCTAAATCAGCTATTTCATCCTGACCCATTTCCTGCCGGCCTGGAACATAATCTCCTCTTGCCATTCGAGAAGCTTTTTCCTGAAGGTTTTTGATTGAAGGATTTACAAAAACCAGAACAGCTAAACCACTTATTGAACAAATGGCGAAAAAAAGACCAGTAGCGAAAATGACCGTTTTACGAGAAATTAAAGATATCTCTCTCTTAAATTTTTCCAGCCCAACTTTCAATTCGATCGCCCCGAGTATCATTTCTGACCCAGGATGCGCATGACATGACATAGAGCTGCAACTAGGGCTATTAATCAAAGGATTCACAACCGATATGGTCGAACCGTCAGGGGAAATTCTATGACGAATATTGGGATTGGTAGTCAAGTCATTCAGAAGAGGATCTCCGGCTAGTTCAACCTGAAAAGGGATCTCCATTTTCCCTGTGCTATAATGCAAAAAACCATTGTGGTCATAGATGTTGATCTCTTTGAAGCCTTCTGTTTTTCCAATAGCCTTGATAATCTGGTGTATGCCCTCTCGTTCTTTAGTCATCATCCGGTTCCAGATGGCGGACTTGATAACTTCAGAGTCCTTAAGGGAATCATGGACCATTTTTCTTATTAAACTTGTTTCTTGAGTGGAAATAGTGTGGTAGGAAAAAACCAGCAACGCCAAGAACATTACTAAACCTGCATAGAAACTTAACTTAAAACTTAAGCTTCTAGTAAACCTTTGGACAAAATGGATGGCGTTCTTAAGCATAATACCTAAATAGAAAAATTAAATATGCTGTGAACCTGTGAGCTTTTATTGAGATCAAAAGCTCTAAGACTTAAAACGCCATCCGGAGATTGTCTAAAAAACTATAGTGTTGGTTTACAAATCGAGTCTAGTGTTCAAGCGTCAAAATTAATTTACGAAATCGCTGAGACCATTCTTAACCTATGATCCTTTTGACCTCTTTAATTAATTCGTCCTTGTCCACAGGCTTTTCGATATAAGCCTCCGGTGGCTTTATGGATCTTTCGTGAATCCACTTTTTGAAATCCATGTTTGGAGTGTCATCTGTAGCGAACCCGGTTACCATGATGACGGGAGTAGATGAAATTTCAGGGTCTTTTCTCAACTCGCGAAACATCTTAATCCCTGTCTTGTTTGGCATGAGCAAATCAAGACTCACGAGATCGGGTTTTTCAGATTTAACCTTTATCAAACCTTCATCCCCATCCGATGCGGTGACGACTTGATATCCACTATCTTCGAGAAGGGTTGACAGAAAGGTAACCATATCTGGTTCGTCATCTATAACTAAAATTTTCTTTGCCATAGCCTACCTCCTTGGCTGAGTTAAAGAGTTTCGAGCCTTTGTCTACGGATTAGATCAAAAATAATTTGACGACTTAAATTATTTTTCGACGCTCCCGTCTTGCCGACCAAGTTTCTTAAACAATCATATTTTCTAACGATCGGCAAGATCCGGCGCCAAACGTAATTTCCGAGTATGTCATGGTAGACGATCCTCATATTCTACGCAACATTAATAATGTTTACCCAGAAAGATCGTTTTGAGATCAAACCCTAGAAACAAGGCTCAATACCCTCCTCTCTAATTACAGCACCAAGGCGGGGGCTAAGAGTTCGGCCAGGTTCATAACCTTGGCGTTCACATGATAATGTTCGATAATTTCCTTCAGTTGGTCGGTACAGTTGTGACAAGACTGTAAACAAATATCAGCCCCAGTAGCCTTGATTTCATCCGCTTTAATCTTTCCGGCAGCCAAACGTCGCGGAGTAAATTCAGGCATGGCTAAGGCCCCGCCCCCTCCGCCACAGCAGAAACTATTCTCTCGGTTGTGTTCCATTTCCACAAAATCTTCGATAGCCGCGCGTATGACTATACGAGGCTCCTCTGTCACTCCACCTGATCTGGCTATATTGCAGGAGTCATGATAAGTTGCCCTGTGTCCGTCCCAAACTGATTTATCAGTCTTGATTCTACCATCTAAAACCAGCTTTGCCATCAACTCCATAACACTGGTGATTTTGAAAGGAACACCACCTACCCAGTTCGGCAATTCCCATCTGAGAGCCCTGTAACCGTGACCACATTCTCCGGCAAGAAGATATTCACATTCCAATCTCTTTACGTCTTCCGCCTGCCACAGAGCAAATTGCTTAGCGTCCGGGTCATTCCCATTAAACAAGGCGTAATTTGTCAAATCCCAGTATCTTGACGAAATGGTGAAGTCTACGCCTGCGGCGTTTAAGACCTTGGCTGTGGCCTGAATTGTCAAAGGATAGTACTTGGGTTCTCTTGGGTTAAGAGTTAAGAAGTATTGAGCGCCTTTCTTGTCCACGGGGATTTTAAAATTTTCACAACCCTCTTCATCCTGAAGTTCTTCTTCAATCCATTCAATGGTTTCAACAAACTCATCTTGGGGAACGGCCATATTGTTTCCCGCGTTATAGTGAGTGTCGACCGTATCTTGAAGGTGCTGAGGCACTCGCCCAACCTTTTGCATGATGCCCCTGGCGGCACGGACCATCATCCCGTAATCGACACCCATGGGGCAATTGAACGTGCAACGACGGCACATTGTACAACCACCCCAGAGCTTGTCGTACATTTCATCAGCGAGTTCTTTGTCGAGTTTTTTAGCGCCCACGAATGAAGGGAAAACCGTAGCTATCCAGTCATACCTACTCTTGTACCATTTTCTAAACCGATCCGCTTTGTATGCCGGAACAAGAGTTTTGTCTTCTGGTATCGATACACTGTAATGACAGGCGTCACTACACATCCCACAGTGTATGCAACCGGATAAGGAAGTCGCAACAACTCGATTCAGTGTAGACGGAAGTAATTTTTCCATTTGTTCAAGCATCTCAGGGGTAAATTCAGTTTTGGTGGGCCATTTTCGTTCTTCTTTAGACCCTATTTTCGCCAATTGCTCCGACATTTAAGCCCTCCATTTATTCCTAATATTGAGAAATGTTCTTCATTAAAATTACTTGGGGTTCCAGGTCGGGTTTTTAATATCTCTATTTGTGACCCCTCGCCCGCCAAAAGTCCGACCATGGTTGACCCTGCCGAACGGATAAAGGATGTAATGTGAGATCTTGCTGAAAGGGACGTACAACAAAAAGAACGTGGTCAACAGGAAAAATATCCACATCCAACCGGTGTCAGGGCTACCGTCAATCCACATCCACATCGCCACGAAGCCGACTGCAAAAAAGACCGTCATTAAAGAAATCGCGAAATAATCATCAGGGCTGCTAATTATTTTGATCTCAGGAACGGTCAAACGTCGATATATGCGACGCAGGCCAATCAAAAACGCAAGCGCCATAAACAGCATAAAAACCTTAGATACGGATGGTGTCATCAAAGAAGGCACTAAAGGGATGAAAAAAGTGGCGCCTATTGTCAGAGCCACAGCGATATGGAAAACAATGAATTCAACGTAAAAAAACGGATTTTTTCGAGTGCTTTCCATGCTCCAAGGTTTTAGAACATTGGTCAGAGATTCCATGGCTCCGGCCACCCGATCTCCCTTCAACTCGGCTTTCTCAGGAGGGATAGGCTTTTTCAGCATCTGACGGATTTTGATGATGTACATCAAAGCCATGAAACTCAGAGCAATGTATTGAACCGGTTCCTGCAGAATATAGAGGGCGTGGCTGACATTATTTTCCATATTCCTTCACTCTCCTTGATACAAAATTATGAGAACTCTCGAGGGATCTGAGAGGCAAATGCTTAAAGAAGTTCCAGTCTATCTATTGCTGTGTCTCATTGAGCCGAAAGAAGGCGTGTTAGAAAATCCGCACAATTTAAAAACATACACAGGCAAAATGAGGATATTTTGTACAATCAAAGAAGTCAAGAACTTTTTGTTTTAAAAATAAATATACTTGACCAAACCAATTCATTTGACGCTAATAGTGTTTAAATCTATTAACTCCAAGTATAACAGGATGTTGAAATAAACTAAACGTAATTAATTAGATGCAACAAGGTAGTAAAGCCTATATAAATTATATTATTAACAGAAAGTACAGAGACATTTTATTGAATTGATTATAGTAGTTAAATATTGATAGTTGTTTATCAATAATATGACGTATAAATTAAATAGAATTTGTCGCAGGTAGATTGTAGGTATCTTGACACGATAAAATGGTTTTTATCATTTAGCGCGCACTTTAATAACGTATCCAGCCACTAAGCATAAATCGTCGGCCCACTCTATGATCTTTATTTCTTGGAAACTCCGTCCACAAAATGCCATTTTTTGATTTCATAAACATTTTCCAAGGTTGCCATTTTTATTACAGTGATTTCGATCACCTTTGGGGAAGAGAAGGTTCCGTTTAACATTCTTTAACTCGAAATCCTTTTATAGCAACGCTTGACAGTTTTTTTGTATGTAGACATATATATTAGATCAATGAAAGGGAGAGCAATGCCTGTTCGTAGAATAGTTACAATCCCAGACCCACGATTGATGGCTAAAGCTGAATCGATACAAGATATAGATGAAAACATATGTCAACTTGCCACTGACATGATCGACACTATGTATAAGGCTCCCGGCATCGGGCTGGCGGCAAATCAAGTAGGGGAATTAGTCCGACTTATTGTTTTCGACATATATTACGCGTATGCCGAACCGAAAGACAAAAAGAAAAATCCAATTGTGGTCATAAACCCCGTTATATCAATTTCGGAAGGCGAAGAATTCAAAGAAGAGGGTTGCCTGAGCGTTCCCAATTTTAACCTGGATGTGAAGAGAGCCGCACGAGTACAAGTTGAAGGGGTAGATATCGAAGGTAACCCGGTAAAGTACGAGGCGGACGGATTAATGGCTCGTGTTTTTCAGCACGAAATAGATCATCTGGGAGGAAAGACACTTTTGGATCATGCTTCGGCCCTGAAACGAAGCATTTACACAAGACGGACTAGAAAGTCCCGTGGGAGTGAACAGTGAGTTGTCGAGTTGTGTTCATGGGCTCGCCCCTATTCGCTACTCCCACCTTAAAAGCTCTTAAAAATAAATTTGAAGTAGTTCATGTTTTTTCGCAGCCTGACAAGCCCATCGGCCGAGGTCAACTTCTAACTCCAACTCCCGTAAAAATCACGGCCCGAGAATTGGGAATCTCCTGCTCCGAACCGGACAAACTGGAGGAACCGAGGTTGTTGGATCTTTTTGAGAATTTGAATCCAGATGCCATTGTTGTTGTGGCCTATGGAAAGTTACTTCCTAAAAAGATTTTGGAATTGCCCCCCTTAGGGTGCTTGAATCTCCACGCGTCTCTTCTTCCCAGGCATAGGGGGCCGTCGCCCATTTCTAATTGTATACTATCTGGAGACGAAGAGACCGGTAATACAGTCATGCTCATGGACGAGGGAATAGACACTGGGGCAATCGTCGCTCAACGCAGAATCGATATAGGAGCTCATGACACCGCTGAAGACCTTCACAACAAACTAATGGAACTTGGGCCTCCGTTAATGGTCGAAACCATAATAAACTTGATGAATAAGATGATCACTCCAGTTTCCCAAGATGGAACTAAAGCCACTTATTCAAGGTTGGTCAAGAAAACTGACGGATTACTGGACTGGAATCTGGACAACGTACGGCTCGAACGAATAGTAAGGGCTATGAACCCATGGCCTGTAGCATTTTTTGTCATGGGCAAAGATAACGTTAAGGTTTGGCGGGCGGAAAGCTTCCCGGGAACCGCAGAGCCAGGCATGATAAAAGACATTACTTCAGAGGGCCTGTTGGTAGGAACCGGGAAGGGGCTTCTCATGTTGAACGAAGTTCAAGCTCCATCAAAGAAAAGGATTTCCGGCTCTGAATTTGCCAGAGGCAGGAGATTACATCCTGGATTCAGGATCATTTAACAATGCATTCTTTTGTATAACGTTTGAATGACATTTTGGAATAAAAACAAAAAATTACGGGGTTAAAAAATGAACCAACTAAAAACAGTGATACTACTTGCTGCCCTCGGAGGTTTGTTAGTAATTCTTGGCGGTTATCTGGGAGGTAAGAACGGCGCCACAATAGCTCTTGTTATAGCTCTTGCAATGAACGTAGGGAGTTACTGGTTCAGTGATCGAATAGTCCTGTCAATGTATCATGCGCAGGAAGTTACCGAATCAGAAGCGCCGGATCTTTATAGAATGATTAGGAATCTTACGCAAAACGCTGGAATCCCCATGCCAAAGGTTTATATTATTCCGGATGATTCGCCTAACGCTTTCGCCACGGGACGGAACCCCGAACATGCAGCGGTGGCTGTGACCGAAGGCATACTGCGTCTTCTGAACAAGGATGAGCTGGCGGGAGTTATAGCTCACGAACTCGGTCACGTAAAAAATAGGGATATTTTGATTCAAACCGTTGCGGCAACCATTGGAACGGCAATAACATACTTAGCCCATTTTGGCTTTTTGTTCGGCGGAAGATCGGATGATGATCGGGGAGGAGGTTCCTGGGTTGGGTCAATTCTCATGATGATACTAGCCCCCTTGGCGGCGGCAGTAATTCAGATGGCTATTTCGAGATCAAGGGAATATATAGCTGATGCAACAGGGGCCGAAATTTGTGGTCATCCCTTGTGGCTGGCAAGCGCATTGGGTAAACTGCAAAAAGGCTCTGAAGCTATTCCCATGCATGGTGAACAGGCCACCGCCCACATGTTTATAGTCAGCCCATTTTTTGGAGGAGGATTGTCCAGCCTCTTTTCGACTCATCCTCCAATTGAAAATCGTATAGAGAGGCTTGAAAAAATGGCTGGGTATTAAACTAGCCAGTTTGCTGCTTTTACAATTTGGTTTAACAAAAAAGCCTCTTGTGTCTTTATGGAACATAGTACACGAGGGGCTTTTTTGGCTAATTGACGACATGTATTTGTACACAAACAATGACCAACGAAAGAGATGAAATAACAATTTCCCGCAAACTTGCTTTCGAAAGCCTTCAAGAGATTGAAACAGGCAAATATGCCGAAGAAGTTCTCCTATCAAAGCTTTCAAGGAAAAAAATCTCTGCTGAAGACAGGTCATTAACGACTGAAATAGTATACGGCGTAGTTCGTTGGAAGAAAAGACTGGATTCTTTAATTGATGGAAGGGTTGAAAACAAACGCAAAACCCTTAGACCAGAGATACGTAATATTTTAAGAATGGCTTTTTACCAATTATTATTCCTTGATCGGATACCGGATCACTCGGTGGTTCATGAAGCTGTGGCAATGGCAAAAACGTTATTTGGAGGTCGATTTTCGGGACTTGTGAACGCCATCCTCAGATCCGCTTTGAGAGACCCCCAAAACATGAATTCTTCACCGGAGAAAAATGCCAAATCGTTATCAGTTTATTACTCGCATCCGGAATGGTTGGTAAAAAGATGGGTAAAGGAATTTGGCGCCGAACTAGCTGAGCATATCCTTGAATTCAACAATCAACGCGCCAACTTAACTATTCGGGTTAACACAATCAAAGCGTCTATCAACAAAGTAATTTCGGGTTTCAGGCAAAACGCTATAGGATTTGACTTTATAGACATAGGCCCAGACGCTCTGATTCTTAAACATACTCAGAGACCAGTGTCAGATTTACCAGGTTTCAAAGAAGGTTTTTTCACTGTTCAGGATTTTGCCTCTCAGATGATAGCCCCTCTCCTCCAACCTTTACCTGGTCATGAAATTCTAGATCTTTGCGGAGCGCCAGGCGGAAAATCATCACATATAGCGGCATTGGCAAGCAACCATGCGCGGATCACGCTAGTTGATTTAAATGAGAAACGAATAGATGAGGCGAAAAAAAATTTTAAACGCCTTGGGATCAACTGCGTAAAAATGATCCAAGGAGATTCCACCGAACCTTCATTCATAAATTCACTGGGTCAATTCGACCGAATCTTGATTGACGCTCCGTGTTCAAATCTTGGAGTCTTACGACATAACTGTGACGTGAAATATCGATTATCTTCCCGAGATTTGGGTAAATTCGCAGGCAAACAGCTTAGGATGTTGTCCGGGTCTTCACACATATTGAAAAAAAACGGTTCAGTCATTTACTGCGTTTGTTCGACAAGCAAAGAAGAAACTTTTGATGTCATAGAAAAATTTTTGGCATCGCACAAAAATTTTGTTATCGATCCCATAGAACCGAGCAGTGTCTGCTACTCGGAATACTTAACCCCTGGAGGTTGTTTTTTTTCTTTTCCACCTTTGAAACACGCTTTATTGGACGGCTTTTTCGCAGCCAGATTGAAAGTGATTGCAAATTGAGACTAGATGTTTGGTTTTTTACGCGGCGCGAAATATACAATAAAACTTATGGAATCAAAAAAAGGAGAGTCATGGTAATTGACATAGAAATCATTACTGCGAAAAAAATTCATTTGTCCAATATCTGGAAAAAATAAGTGCGAAGAAAACGCGCGACAATGTTAGGGTCAATTACGGTGTTAGACCATAACATATTGATATCATGTTTAATGTCATTTTGGCACATACATTGCTAGCTAATAGGGCGAACAACGACTCCTAACCATACCCTCTTAGCAATCCTCCAAAATGGATTGCTTTTTTTTTGCTTTCCAAAAGATAGGCGAAGAATTTGGAATTGTCCTTCAAGGCGAACTGGAAATCAACCTTAATGGTTCGATTCACAAAGTTAGACAGAACGAAAGTTTTTATTACAATTCAAATCAGCCGCACAGTTGGACAAATCCTGGAAACAATGAAACAGTAGTATTTTGGGTTATCAGCCCCCCAACTTTTTGATTGAAGGAAGCCAGAAATTTTTGCTCGTTACACTTAAATCCCATTTAGAAGAGGAGAGCTACGATGCTAGTGAAAAACTTCAAGTTGGTTTTAGCCGTAATGGTTGTCATTTCTTTAATTGCTGTCTCAGTATTGGCTGAACAGCCGAAACCGTGGAAAATTGGCGTAGCTGTTTCTTTAACTGGAGTTTTTGGAAAGGATGGTAGTTTGGTCAAAGACGCCTACACTCTTTGGGAAGAAACGGTTAATGCCCGCGGGGGTATAAACGGTATACCGGTGAGCGTCACTTTCTACGATGATAAAAGTGATCCGGCAACTACGGCTAAGCTTACCGAACAACTTATTGTGAGTGACAAGGTGGATCTCCTCTTGGGTGGATTCGGGAGCAGCCAACTTTTTGCCGCCAGTCCGGTAGCTGAAAAGTATCAGTATCCTCTTATTAGTGGTGGAGCCAGTTCCAATAAATTGTTCGAGCGGGGCTTCAAATACTATTTTTCCACATTGGGCAAGGCTACTGAGGAAGTGAGAGGATGCGTCGATATTTTTACGGCTGTTGATCCTAAGCCAAAAACAGCGGCCATAGTGGGGGCGGATATTCTCTTTACGTCGCTGGCTTGTGAAGGTTACAAAAAATACTGTGAACAAAATGGAATAGAAGTCGTACATTACGAACTCTTTCCTATGGCACTGCAAGACTACAACTCCCTCCTGATGAAAGTTAAAAACAAGAATCCCGACATATTACTTGTAGGATCGCATCTTCTAGTGGCCATGAAAACCATCAAAGCAATGAAGGAAATAGATTTCAGCCCTAAAGCCGTGGCTTTCAGTTATGGTCCAACTGTTCCAAAGTTTGTGGAAGACCTCAAAGGTGACGCTGAATATGTGATTGCAGCTTCGGAGTGGACTCCAAACATGCCTTATGAGGGCAAAGTATTTGGTAAGGCGTCTGAATTCAATCAACTTTATCAAAAACGTTTCAATCGTAATCCCGACTACGTTGAAGCAGCGGCTGCGGGCGGAGCTGTCGCTCAGCAGATGGTATTGGAAGAATTGGGACTGAAGCCTCCACTGACAAAAGAAAACCGTGCAAAAATAATGGAAGCTTTACACAAAGATAAATTTCAGACTTTTTACGGTAAAATCGAATTCGGATCTGATGGCGCAAATCAAGCGCATCCGCCTGTAGCGGTGCAAATTCAATCTGGTAAATTGGAAAATGTGTTCCCCTTAGAATTTGCCGAGGCAAAAATATTGTATCCGTTTAAACCGTGGAAACAACGTTAATTCAAGATTTTAGAGGTGGGATTAGTCATTAATATAAAGGCTAATCCCCATCATTTCTTCACAATAATTTTTTCTAACAGAGGGGTTTAATGATCCAATCTGCCTAGACTGATTAGATTCGCGCAATGTAGAAAGATTCAAATGGAAATCAAAAAACTGAAAAATTTTGTTAACGGTCAATGGATCAACTCAAAGACTGAATCATTTTTTCCCATAGTCAATTCTCTAAATGGCGCCACGATAGCGCTGTGTCCGGATTCAACCAGCGAAGAAGTAGACACGGCGATCTCCAACGCTCAAAAGGCCTTTACACCATGGAGAAACACGATACCAACAAGGCGCGCCGATATACTTTATTCATTGAGGGAAAAACTCTTATCGGCGAGGAGCGAGTTGGCTGAAATCATTACGGAGGAACATGGAAAAACGCTCTCGGACGCAAAGGGCGAATTGATGAGAGCGATCCAGTACGTCGAACATCCATGCGGGATCCCGGAACTGTTAAAAGGCAGCTACAGCGAGGATGTTGGAACTGGAGTCGACGAATATTACGTCCGGGAACCTTTAGGGGT